>CANCOG010000072.1 GCA_947379685.1 Flavipsychrobacter stenotrophus
ATCAGCTGTTCACGCATTTGCGCTGTGATGTTTGTAGCATTCCAGGCAAAGGCATCCCCCTTTCGTAGGTACTTTTTAGCCTGTTCCATGGCGGCCTGTATTATCCTGCCATTGCCTTTGCTGTCGTTCCTATCCACCTTTTGTGCGCGGCGCATTTCATCAAGCGACACCACGGGCAGGCCGGGATAGTTTTTGGCCAGGTAATGGTCTTTGCCACTGCCTGCAATACCCGAAACCATCACCACTTCGGACAGCGTATTTTCGAATGGCGTAAAATCAGGGCTTTGATTATCTTTTCTGAAATAGCTGAACTTCGCCAGGTTACTAGCAAAGTACCTTGGCTTACCCCAACAGCCCTGCTCCATGCACAGTTCCCTGAAGAACTCCAGCCTTTCAAGCAATGAGGCAGTGTCAGCACACGTACGGCCTAAAGCATCAGCCTTAGCAAGCAAGTATAGCCATTCTGTGTTTACTTCAAGGCTGGCCTGTATCACCGCCTTTACCGGGTCGCGCTTTTCAAGCCCCCATAATGGCAGGCCATGGTAGCGCACCAGGCCTATCACCTGCTGCCGCCACTCAAATGGGATTGTGAAATCCCTGTAGAGTATGCTACCGGCTGTTTGTGCGCCTTTTTTTGAATGCCCCGGCGATACTATATGCCCATCTTCATCTACCCGCGTGGTTGACCGCTTTTCTATATCGTGCATCAGCGTGGCAACCCAAACTATCTCCTTTGCATCTTCTGGCAACTCCGCGAATTCCGGCAGGTTGGCCAATTCATGCAATACCATTTGTGTATGCACTGCAACATCCCCCTCGGCATGGTGCACAGGGCTTTGGGGCACACCATTCATATCGCTTACCCAATCATATTTTTGCAGGCTATCCCAATTTTTATCTGTTATTATCGGTTTCATTTTCTTTCGTTTTGTAATGGTGAGCGCTTCCAGTTCCTTGTCCAGTGTTCGTCAGTTTTCACATGCCCTTTCCGCACGTACATGAACACATTTTGCTGAAATTCATCAACACCATATTCGTTAATATTCCGGGTTACCAGCCCTTCCATGCTGCATGGCTTGCCCTCTGCAACATCGTGCGAGTTAAAAACACTGGGGTGTGCAACAAGGCTTAATACTTCTTTTTCAAAAACTGCCCTGGCAGGCAGCATCGCGGCAGTTTGCAGCACAGGCACTGTAGGCAGGCCATACACTGCCGCTATAAAACAGGTTTCCTCCCACGAGAGCCATTTATCCAGCTCCCTTACCCCAAATACATAAAAGTGCGCATCAAGGCTGTGGTACTCAATTGAGTGTATAGCAAAAAGGTTCTCCCCGAATATTTCGTAGTTGCCGAGGCTGCTTTTTATCTGTGCCCATGTTTGGCGCAGCTGCCCTGTCCATGGCGATGCCGATGGAGCCGCATGCGAACGGGCAAATACGCCGTATTTGTTCAGGCAATTATTTTCGCCATCCAGCTTTTCAGTGTGAATGAGGCCATTAATATTGCTGATATCCTGCCAGTAGTTATTGTTTACCCGGTCGTCGTTTGTGGTGCCGGGTGAAAACGGGAAATGGAATGTCCTCCCGTATTTTTGAGAATACGCCATTATAATCAATTTTAGATGAATATAAAATTGCTCATCCGGGGCAAAGCCCGGTTAGCTAAAGAGATATTTACCTAAAAAATTACATGGCATTTTGAGTTACTGCTTTTAATATTAAACCCCGACGCTATGCCGCGAGTGAGTACAAAGCTATGGCAAATAATTAATATCGGGAAACTAGATTCTTCAAATATCCCGCTCCATCTCCCATGTTCCGCAGCCAATAGTGGATTTGGAATCTGCTGCCCCCCAGAAGGGCTTCTCCTCCTCAAAATCCCAGGTGCCTGCGAAAATCTGTCGGACGGCATCATAGTTACCTTTGTAAAAAATTGGTGGACCTTCCGCACTAGTGTCAACGATAAGTTGATCGTCTAGCAAGTAGTGGGCTGAAGAATACTTTTTTACAAAAGTGAGTTTGTCCTTCTTTAACTCACCAATAATAGTTGCTGGATCGGGGCTGGGAAAATAGCCGCCCTTATCCATCGCAGTTCCAATTATAGTTGCTCCAATTTGGGTAATATCCAATTCAAAGTACAAAACGCTAACTCGCGCCAGGTCTGAATAACCATTTCCAAACCGTATTTTGCCTTTCCATTTGCCTGCAATATTATGAACGCTCATACTCCTGAAATTTGTTAAAAGATATCTTCCCCTATTCCGAAGTTAAATACTTCAACTTGCCATTGATCATCAAAACAATGATTCCTGACTACTTACGTAATAATCTTAATGCCAATGTTGCGAATCTACTACATTGAGAACCGTCGATTTCCAAAATTGAGGCACGATATTCAAAACAGTGTCCAATATGACTGGTGAAAGCTACGAAAATACTTTCAGGTCTCCCAAAATCCTGTTTGCGAAATGAACCATACAGGTAACTTAAGAAGTGGGCACCTCAAATAACTAACCTGTCCACCAACCGTATTACCCTAGCAAAACCCGCTTCCCACCCATCACCGTCCCCACCGCCGAATTAAATCCCACCAATATTTGTGCAGGGAGGGAAATAATTTATAAATTAGCGGTGCAATTGCCGTTTCTTATAAAAACTAATCGGAAAAATATCATGAACTTACTTAAGAGAATTATTGCTATAGTATTGTTGGTTGCAGGCTTTGCCTCCTGCACCAAGACAACTTTCCCAGGTCATAGCCGGGTACACCATTATTATCACAAACAATACAATAAAGGATACTTCAGGTAAGGGATACTAACCTATGTAAATATTTTCCCGTGCAATGAAAATGTTTAAATATATTAGCGTAGCAATTGCCATTTCCTTAAATCACAATAACACAAATAGACGAATGAAACTCCTAAAGAAGCTTATCGCTGTAATTCTTGTTACTATTTTCTTTACATCCTGCATGGGGCTTTACCCGCGTACGCACTACGGTAATATCATGCGCCGGAACCCATCAGCGCATCACTCTCCAGGTTTCAGGTGATTAACAGGGTACAACTGGCAATCCATTAGTTTCTGCAACGAAAACTGCTACACACAGGTTTTGTGCTTGCATGTTATGCATTGCAAACGCTTAACCAGCCTATTTCTTTGGCTTCCTTTTGATTGGCTTTCCGTATTTCTTCATCATCACATCGGAGTGCTTGACCTTTACATTTACCTTCCGGTTCTTGGCTGATTTTTCGTGGAATGCTGCGCCCACATTTTCCCGCTTGGGGATCTTCAGCTTAATTTCTTTGAGGTGCCCCTTGGGTTTTTCGTCTTCGGTCAGTTCTTCGGATATTTCAAGTTCATCGGGCAACGACATTACAGGCACTTTGTAATTCATTAGGGCTTCAATGGCGTCCTGATTTTCCTTTTCAGCAGGAGTAACAAACGTGATTGAAATACCTTTTTTATCTGCCCTACCCGTTCTGCCAATTCTGTGGATATAATTCTCCGGTACTTCCGGCACGTCGAAATTAACTACGTGTGTCACTTCTGCAATATCTAAACCGCGTGCAATAATGTCTGTGGCAATAATAAACGTGTACACCCCATCCTGAAACTGGCGGACTGTATTGAACCTGTGGTTCTGTTCCTTATTACTATGTATCACGCCTGCCTTGCCGGGAAATTTAGGCTCCAGTGCGGCATAAAGCTGATCGGCAAGGGCCTTTGTGGCTGCAAACACCAACACCTTTGTCATATCGGGGTTAGTGCTCAGCAGGAGTTCCAGCAGGTTTACCTTGGTGTAAAAATTAGGTACTTCATAGGCCGACTGGTTAATATTCTCCAATGGCGTACCCACGGGAGCAGCTTCAATCATCACCGGGTGATCGAAGTAGGTATTCATTAGTGTTTCCACTTCTGGTGTTATGGTCGCGGAAAACAGCAGGTTTTGCCGCTTTGGTGGTATCAGGTCAAGAATATTGTTCAACTGTGTACGGAATCCGAGATGCAGCATTTCATCTACCTCATCAATCACCAGCCTTTTAATTGCTTTCAGCTTGAGAAAACCGTTGTATACCAGGTCCAGCAGGCGCCCGGGAGTTGCAACAATAATGTCAGAGCCATTGGAAACTGCAGCAGCCTGAGGCTTCATATTCACACCGCCATATACACCTATCACTTCAACAGTCATATAGGCTGTAAGCTTCTTAACTTCCTCCACTACCTGTGCCACCAGTTCGCGTGTAGGCACCAGTATCAGAATTTGCGGATTCCTGTCTTTTGAAAATTTCAACTGCCGGAGACTTGGCAGCAGGTATGCGTATGTTTTACCGGTTCCCGTTTGTGCTATACCGCAAATATCCTTTCCCGACATAATAACGGAAAACACTTTGTGCTGAATGGTGGTGGGGGTAGTCAGGCCAAGGTCATCCAGGGCATTGAGTAACGGGGCATTGAGATTTAAATCACTAAAAGTCATATTCATACTATAATTCCGTGCGAAGGTATACTATATAGTGCTTAGGTTATGTTAAGCAGTAAAGTTGGGTGTCATTCATTTTTTGGCATTAAAAAGATACTGCTTATTGAAGCCCGGGAACTTGTGTATCTGCATCATCATTCACAAATACACATAACGTCACATTTGAACAATATCATACAGTTTTCGTTGTACTCGCTATTTTGCATCAGGGGCAGTTATAGTGGCACGGGTTTAATGGCAACAAATACAAGACGCAACACACAACAAATAGGCAAATATACCTAATACATAAGCATCGTTTATAGTTAATAACAAAGCGAAAGAAGCGATGATGACAAAATTCAATTCCACTATTAAAACAACCAAACACACATGAAAGAAAAATTATCCATAAAAGGAATTTGGGAAATAATTAAAAATACTTTCGAAGGTTTTTCGGAAGATAAGGTTACAAAATTAAGTGGTTCACTCGCCTACTACACTGTATTTTCAATGGGGCCATTGTTTGTCGTTATAATTTCGCTATGTGGGCTATTGCTTGGCCGGGATGCCATTGAGGGAAAGCTATATTCGGTGTTGGAAGGCTTTGTAGGTGGCGACACGGCGATACAATTACAACAAATTATAAAAAACGCTGCAGTTGGCAGTAAAAGCACAGTCGCTGCTATAGTGGGCATTGCAACGCTACTATTGGGTGCAACTACTGTATTTGCCGAAATTCAGGATTCAATAAATGGAATCTGGGGACTGAAACCAAAGCCGAAACGTGGATGGCTGAAATTTTTACAGAACCGATTTCTATCATTTTCTGTAATTGTAAGCCTGGGGTTCCTCTTATTGGTATCCCTTGCAATAACTGGTGTAATTGAAGGAATCAACGGCAGACTGAAAGCTCACTTTCCAGATGTAGCTGTCGCTGTGTTTTACGTCATTAATCTGCTGCTCTCGTTTGGCACAAGTGCACTGATATTTGCGGTAATATTTAAAGTACTTCCCGATGCCAAAATAAAATGGAAAGATGTTTTTGCCGGCGCACTAATAACTGCACTTTTGTTCATCGTCGGAAAATTTTCCATTTCATTATATATTTCTCAGACGAAGGTTGGCAGCACATACGGCGCAGCCGGTTCGCTGGTAGTATTAATTGTTTGGGTCTATTACTCTTCAATAATACTTTATCTGGGAGCCGAATTCACAAAGGCCTATGCGATCAAATATGGTTCGCCTATTATTCCTAACGATTATGCTGTAACCATGAAAGAAGTGGAGATAGAAACGGGAAATGCTTCTATACAGGAAAAGGAAGAAAAATTGTCATAACAGCAGGAGACTCCATTCTCAAACCAGATTTCCCAAACTATTTAACCTCGCCAAACAAAAGCAAAAAAAAATAGCATTAGCTCAAATCAAAAAAGCGGGAACCCACAAGGCTCCCGCTTTTCAATTGTTCGACAGAAAAATGTTATTCCAAAAACTTCATGATATCGTTCTTGGCTTCTTCAGCACGCATGTACTTGCCAACGATGTTGCCCTTAGGATCGAGCAGGAATGCCTGTGGAATGTATTGCAAACCGTATAAACGAGTTGCAGCTGATTGCCACTGCATAAGATCACTCATGTGGTTGTCCCATTTCAGACCATCTTTCTTAATGGCATCCATCCACCTTGTTTTGTCGTTATCTAAAGAGAAACTCACAACAGTGAACCCCTTTGGCGCACCCTTGAATTTTTTGTCCTTTGCAGTAAACTCGTCATACATTCTCACCAGGCCCGGATTTGCCATACGGCAAGGACCGCACCATGAAGCCCAGAAGTCAAGCAATACGTAATGACCTTTATTGATCTCTGAAAGTTTAATAGTTTTGCCTTCAGGAGTCTGAAACGCCAGTTCAGGAGCTTTTTGTCCTATTTTGATAAAATTATTTTCATTTTGCGCAGAGGCAGAAAAGAAAAAGCCCAGCACGAGGGCAAACAGCATCAGTGTTTTTTTCATTTTGTGGTTTTTGAAAATTAACGTTGTAAATATAAACAGTACAGTTCAATAATTGGTATTGCAAAGGCCGTACCAAAAACAAATGTTGCAACTAATTTTTGATAAAACGGCCGCTTTTAACTAAACCCTCACATATCTGGCGAACAATTGCCGGCCCTTCATAGATAAATCCGGTATATACCTGAACAAGCGAAGCGCCTGCTTCCAGCTTTTCCAGGGCATCTTCAGCTGTAAAAATACCTCCGGCAGCAATTATTGGAATGGTTCCATGGCTATGTTCATGAATGTACTTCACCACTTCCGTAGACCGCGCCCTAAGTGGGCGCCCGCTAAGCCCACCAGCCCCAATATCTTCCAGACGCTTAGGCGACGTATGCAGCCCTTCACGGCTAATAGTGGTGTTAGTCGCCACTACCCCATGTAATTTTGTGGCCTGTACAATTTCAATAATGTCATCTAACTGGCTATCGGTAAGGTCTGGCGCAATTTTAAGCAATATTGGCTTACCCTTTCCCAGCCTATAGTTGAGCTCCTGCAACTTACCCAAAAGCGCCATCAAGGGCTCTTTCTCTTGTAGTTGCCTGAGACCAGGGGTATTCGGGCTGCTCACGTTTACAACAAAGTAATCTACCACTTTGTACAATTGCTCAAAGCACTGGATATAGTCAACATCGGCAAATTCATTTGGTGTTTCTTTATTTTTTCCAATATTTCCACCAACAATAATCTGCTCCTTTTTCTTTTTTATTCGTGGAGATGCGCTAATAACACCACGATTATTGAAACCCATTCTGTTAATCAGCGCCTCATCCTTGGGGAGACGAAACAACCTGGGCTGGGGATTGCCACCCTGGCCACGGGGAGTTAATGTACCCACTTCAATAAAACCGAAACCCAGGCAAGCCAGTGTATCAATATGCTTGGCATTCTTATCGAATCCGGCAGCCAGTCCTACGGGGTTGGGGAATGTAATCCCCCAAATTGTTTGCGAGAGGGAAGGTTCATCAACTTTGAACTTTGCTTCCATTATACTACGCAAGAAGGGGACACTGTAAGCGAAATCGAGACGATTCATTACCCAGGTATGAACTCCTTCAGGATCGAAGAAAAAGAGGATTTTTTTGATTAATTTGTACATAAACAAAACAAAGGTACGTCACGCCATTTAGTATTTTAACAAAAATAACTGCCGAAAAATTGTGGTAAAATGTAATTTAGCACTGCAATGTTTTCAAAAGCCCCACTTTTCCTGTTTTTTTTATTTTTAGGGTTACACTGTTCGGTTGTTGGCCAGACAATCAGGGGCGAAGTAACAGACCTCGACAGCAAACATGCAGTCGTTGGCGTAAACATAGAAAATATATATACTTCGCTTGCTGTCACCACAAATAGTGACGGAAGTTTTGTAATCGCTGCATCAGGCGACCAATTATTGGAATTCAAGAAAACCGGTTATAAAACTGTAAGAGTGCGGGTTCCTAACGGATATATGCCTTCTTATTTCAAGATCATCATGCAACATGGTATCACGAACATGCATGAAGTAAATGAACCTGCAAACAACCGTTACGTGTATAGATCAGACAGCCTTCGCTATCACGATCTCTATAAACATGAACTTGACTTCCCAAAACTCTCAGGAATTGGTGCTGTCGCCCATCCATTTTCTGCGCTTAGTACCCGGAACCGTGAGATCTGGAAATTCCAGGAAGATTATAATGATTTTGAGAAGGAGAAATATATTGACCGCACCTTCAATGCGGAAACCATCACTAAATTCACGGGACTTACAGGCGATAGCCTGAAGTATTTTATGGTAAGATATAGACCTGAATATGAACAACTCCGGACAATGAATGATTACACGTTCTTTAACTATATAAAGAAAACCGCACATACTTATCGCAACAGGAATGCGTCGCAGAGAGGAGCACAGTAAATTGTATGGAGCGCTCTGTGTATACAGGCGCTGAACTGAGTGATTTTAAACAAGGATTTTTGATCTTGACATTAGGCAACCTGCGAAAGCACCTTCATTTGCTTGGACATTGCGTCAAAAAAATCTTCTGCAGTCCTGTAATGAGACGGTTCATTGGATACACCGTACAAATTATTTTCTATATCGAAATAAGCTACAGCTTTTGAAGGGTTCTTTAAAATATGCCTGTCATCCTGAATTGTATAATCGTCAACCAGCATCTTTATACCGCCAAACTCAAACCTGAATCCACCATTTTCCTGCTCTGTTATCCTGAATTGGTACATTTTTGAAAGAGATTTTTTAGCAGTTCTACTACAAAAAGCGTGGCAAAAATTTCATTTCACACTTGAGATTTCGAATTTTCTTGATCACATTTCATAAGAATCACAAAATCAATCAGTTGCGACGTAGTCGATATTTCATAAATGTCATTTTTTGACGCGCACTATTCCGACTGAGAAAATAAAATAATGCAACGCAAGGATAATTGTGGAAAAAATTACCCAATTACGATTTGGGGCGCAAGTCCGTTTTTAACTGAGAGTTAAAGTGAAGATTTTCATCGTCCCGACCTCTGCCTGATTTGTTTGTAGATTTTGATTGCACTCATGAGCAGAATTACAAAAAGCACTAGTCCACCCAGGCCCCATACCAAGCTCATCCCCTGCTTAACCACGGCAAGCATAACAATTGCCACCAGAAAAATAGTAGCGACTTCATTCCATATCCGCAGCTGAGTTGAAGTATATTTATATACGCCTGAGGAAAGTTGTTTGTAAATGGCGTTAAGCGTGAAATGATAGCCATATAAACCAATAACGAAACAAAGTTTGATCGCAAGCCAGGTATCAGGATGCCCAAACCCATTATACAAATACCACATCCAAGGACCAAAAATGAGCGTCAGCACTGCCGATGGCCAGGTGATTCCCATCCAAAGTCTCTTGGTCATAATATTAAACTGATCGATCAATATTGTTCTTGCCGGCTCCTGTTGCTCATTGGACTCTGTATTGTAGATAAACAATCTTACAATATAGAACATGCCACTAAACCAAGTGACAATGAAAATGATGTGTAAGGCCTTTACGTAGAAATACATTTTTAATTATTAATTATTAATTCACAGATCTCTCTGCCACTATAGTCGCGTCCATGCGAAATTATTATGCCGTATTTATTAATGGTCTTATCCCTCCAGATTAACAATTAACCATTAATGCAACTGCTTCCACCCATTTAGGCTGGGTGTTCATGCAGGGTATAAATGTATAGGTACTGCCACCAGCAGCCATAAAGTTCTCTTTTTCTCTTATAGCAACTTCTTCGAGTGTCTCGAGGCAGTCGCTTACAAATGAAGGACAGACCACAAGCAGATCTTTAATACCTTCATTGGGTAGTTCCCCCATCCGTGCAGTCGTTGCAGGTGTCAACCACGCAGACCGCCCTAATTTCGACTGAAACGAAACGCTGTAGCTCCCTTTAGGCAGCTGAAGTTTTGCTGCTACTAGTTCAGTTGTGACATAACATTGGTGCCGATAACAAGTAGCATGGGCCGGAGAATTTACTGAGCAACAGTTTCCTACCTTCAGGCAGTGATTACCAGTAGTGTCGCTTTTATGAATGTGCCTTTCTGGTATGCTGTGGTAACTAAACAACAGGTGGCCCTTGTTGCTGTCCATGTACGGTTTAATACTTGACGCAAGTGCGTCAATAAAAGCAGGATGATTATAAAATGGGGGTACGAACCTTATTTTGAAACTATATTTTCCTTTGTTAAAAACTTCTTCGGCATGAACAACAGCAGTCTCGTAGCTGGACATTGCATAATGAGGGTATAGTGGCAATAGCACAACTTCCTCAAGGTCCGGGTGCTTCGCAGCAAGGTTATCGTAGGCCGTTTTCATATCGGGCAAACGGTAACGCATGGCAATTTCGATGGGTTCGTCAATTACTTTGCCAAGGGCATCTTTCAACTGACGGGTAATATGTACCAAGGGGGACCCTTCCTTTGTCCATATTGTTCTGTACGCTTCAGCTGATTTAGATGAGCGGAACGGAGTAATAATCCCCTTTACCAAAATAGAACGCCACAGATAAGGTGAGTCAATCACCCTTTCGTCCATCAGGAATTCATCAAGATACTTTTTCACATCCTGAACGCTCGTTGAATCGGGAGAGCCCAGGTTCATCAATATTATACCCCGCTTAGTCACTTTCGTCATACTTCTTGCGCTTTTATGTAAAATAGCCTGCAAAACTGCAAAGAAACGCAACTAAATAAACTGACAATAATCATACGTTTAAATGACGGCCCCATGACACGCAAATTTCACCATGGCTGACAACGCAAGTACCTTTGCCCTATAGTTTTTGAACTAAAAATGCCAACAACAGATAACCATTTCATACAGAATTTTCGGGTCATAGGTATCAACTATAAAAAAACTGATACCTGTGTTCGTGGTTTGTTTGCAATTAATCCTGATCAATACGACTACCTGCTTTCAATTGCCCCCGATTTCGGATTAAAAGAATTATTCATTTTATCTACCTGTAACCGTACCGAAATTTATGGTGTAGCTGATCAGCCCAGCCAGCTTATAGAGCTGCTTTGCCACGTCACAACTGGCGACGCCGCGATGTTTTCAACATACGCCTATCAAAAAAGCGGTAAAGCTGCCATTGCGCACCTGTTTCATGTTGCTGCGGGTTTAGATTCCCAAATATTGGGTGATTTCGAAATACTTGGTCAAATAAAAACCGCCGTAAAACAGTCAAAATCAAAAGGGTTTATTGGCTCCTTTATGGAGCGCCTGCTCAATAATGTGATGCAGTCTTCTAAAGCGGTAAAAACCCGGACTGAATTAAGTAGCGGGACTGTTTCCGTTTCCTTCGCAGCCATACAATATATTAAGGAACAAATTCAAGATATCAAAGACAAAAAGATAGCCCTTGTCGGAACAGGAAAAATAGGCCGGACTACCTGCCGGAATCTGATACACTACCTCGACACAAGGAATATCACCCTGATTAACAGAACCGAAGAAACCGCTATTGCATTGGCTGAGGAACTTGGGGTTGCTTCGGCTCCCATCGAATCCCTTCCAATTGTAACTGCCGATTCCGATATAATTATCATTTCTACGAACGCACCAGAGCCAGTCGTGCTCAGGAAACATGTTATGAATAAGGGAAGGAAACTGATCATTGATCTTTCCGTTCCTTGCAATGTGGCAGGAGATGTATGTGAACTACCTGAAATAACAGCCTTGAACGTAGATGCGCTATCAAGGATCAAGGACGAAACCCTGGATAAGAGAAGGGCGGAGGTTCCAAAGGTTTTGGAAATAATAGCCGAACATATTGCCGAATTTGAGGCATGGCATGCAATGAGGAAACATGTACCAGTGCTGAAAGAAGTAAAAAGCAAGCTGAATGCAATAGAGATCCCCGTTGCATTATTACATAATTGCCATTCTGTGAACCGGAATGGCGTAAAGGAAGAAAAAATACAAAACGTCATCAATGTGCTGGCCGCAAAAATGCGCAGCAACCATGCCCCCGGTTGTCACTACATTGAGGCAATAAACGATTATATAGCACAGCATGGTTAAGGTATTGAAGATTGGTACCCGCGAAAGCCAGCTTGCAGTTTGGCAGGCGACTACCGTTAAGGAACAACTATCACAAAATGGTGTGGCGGCGGAGTTGGTTTTTATCAAAAGCGAAGGAGATACCGACCTCAGTACGCCATTATACGAAATTGGCGTGCAGGGAATATTCACAAAAGCGCTGGATATAGCCCTGTTAAAAGGGGATATTGATATTGCCGTTCATTCCATGAAGGACGTGCCCACACAATTGGCCATTGGCATTGCTCAGGCAGCAGTGTTGCCGAGGGCTACATACAAGGATCTGATGGTCGTTAGAAATGATGATTCCTTTTTGACTGATACCGGCATCAATCCTATTATTGCGACGAGCAGTATTCGCCGGAAGGCTCAATGGCTTAACCGCTACCCCACCTCTCAAATTGAAAATCTGAGGGGAAATGTAAATACACGATTAAGGAAAGTCCAGGAAAGTAACTGGCACGGTGCCATTTTTGCTGCGGCAGGACTGGAGCGTATAGGATTACGCCCGGACAATGCAGTGGAATTGGATTGGATGCTACCCGCCCCTGCTCAAGGAGCAATAATGGTGGTTTGCCGTGAAGAGGATACCTTTTCCAGGCAAGCATGCAGCCCATTGAATGATGAATCCACGGCAGTTTGTACCAAAGTTGAACGCGATTTCTTAAGGACGCTGTTGGGTGGATGCTCCACGCCTATCAGCGCATTGGCAACAATAAGGGGAAATGAGATTAATTTTTCTGGAAATATCCTGAGTACCGACGGCACGCAGAAGGCTGAGATATTCAAAACGTACAATTACGCCCAGGCAGGCGCGGCTGGTATTGATGCAGCCAGAGAGTTATTGTCAACCGGAGGGCAAGCAATATCGGAGGGTATAAAAAATGGACGCTAGAATAAATATACTGAGTACCGTAAAACCAGAGCCTTTACTGCTGTCTATTGCTGCAGAAAACGATGTCCATCTGGATATGGTGCCATTTATTCAGGTAGTGGACATTACCGACCACAATGAGGTACAGCGTGCCCTCGTAGAAGCATACAGACTCAATTCAAACGTTATTTTCACCAGCGCCAGTGCTGTCTATGCTGTCTGCGAAACGCCGTTCTTTAAAAAGCCTGAGTGGGATATATATTGTCTGGAGCATGCAACCCAAAAAGCTGTTTTGGCTTATTTTGATGCTAATACAATAAAGGGCACGGCCCGTAATGCTACTGCTCTGGCCGAAGAAATACTTTCACGAAAGGACGTAAGGAGCGCCACCTT
>CANCOG010000073.1 GCA_947379685.1 Flavipsychrobacter stenotrophus
GTACTTGCTTATTAAAGGGAGTTTTGTTTGAAAATTGGACCTTCAATTGAATGAATTAATGTGTCGGGCCAGAATCAACTGTAGATTCAAGCGAGGCCTGAATGCTCGTAGATACGTTGGAGAGGAAATCATATCCGGTAGCAGATTCGATCGCGTCAACAGTTGTACGATAGTAATCCCAGGTGTGCGTGTTAACTGATTGTGTATTAGGCATATCGAGCGCAATAACCCGGGTGGCAGAAGAGATCCGGCTGACATCGCTGGTGCCAATAGGAAGAATTACAGCTATTTTCCAGAAATGGGAAGGCACATTGATAGAGCCACTGGCAATAGAATTGGTTGTACCGCCGCTGCTTCCGCTGCCACCTGTACCGTATCCGCCTGCAACAATATACAGCTCATTACCGGTAGTAATTAGCGTACGGCAATATGCTTCAAATGCTTCCCATGTTATCTGGTTCATGTTTGGTGCCTGCGGCGACATATTTGTCATCAGGAACGTAGCCCTGTTGTCGGTATCGCTGCCGTCACGGTCATCAGAAGGGCACAGATGGCCACGATCGAATCCTGTACTGGTATAATTTGACGTAGAAGCCCTGAAAAAACCTGATGGCAGGGTAGCATCCTGGTTGAAGCAATCGCAACGTGTTGCAGTACCCTTCCAGGCTGTGCTCAGGTGCCAGCTAACCCAGTTGGCCATTCCTTTTGAATTATTGTAAGATAGTGTATACTGACTTTTTACCATCAAGTAGTTATTGGCATTAGATACAACTGTAGTTGCGCCACTTGGATTGCCAAGAGCCATATTATTATCTCTTGTTGCAGTACCTCCTCCGCCACCTGTGCCAGAGTTATCGGTAATAGTGAAATCGTCGATATTTAACCTGCCGCCTGATAATTTACGAAGCTGGAAGCGAACATTGCCGCTGACAGTCATAGTGAAAGTTGCAGTTGCAAGGGTAGTAGACGAGGTAGTAACATTGCTGCCAGTCTGGGTCCAGGTACTTCCGCTGTTGGTGGAATACCACAATCCCCAGGTGCTTGATGCATCGGTACCATAAACACCATGTACTATAGTTACCTGAGTGGCGCCATTAGTCTGATTAAAGTTCATGGTAACGGTTCCTGTGTTCTGCATTCTAACAGACTTTGAACCATTTTTACGGTCGCTAGTGGTGCTGCCAACCAATGCGTCGTTAAGATCCCACACGCCAGTAGTAAGCGTAACTGTGGCATCGGCATAGGCGGCCTTGGTCCCTGACTCAAAAGTTTCCGGGAATCCTGAATAAACTGCTACCTGTGCAGCATGGTTATTGCCTGTGGTTATTGTACCAATGGTAACCGGAGCGCCAGTGGATACGCTGGCCGATTTTTTACAATTGGTGAATGTGATCATTGATGCCGTTGCGGCAATCAGTAAAAAGATTTTTCTCATGACGTTTTTTTGATTGGTGCAATAGTACCTGCCTGTTGTTAATTGGGGTTTACTGGCGCGTTATCGTTTCTTTAACAAAATGTGATGCTTCACATGTACCAAACGGCACAAGGTCTTTTTAGCTTGTTTTTTAGCAGGTACAAATTCAAGATGCTTTTTTTCAACGTTATTGCTTTTTGCTCATGGAATAACATCCCGTTTGATTCCATTTTTAATTGAAAGGAAATATTCTGGCTGGTTGCCGCGACAAAAAGGAACTATTTTTCAGTTGCCGAAAAATAATGTGGATATAACATAACATTTTATTAGTTTTACGCTCTATCTTTACTCTACGTTACCTTCGAATAGATTAATTATTAATATAATATATTATGAAAAAAAGTTTACTTGTTGCTTCCTGTTTTCTCCTGTCATTTCTTTTTGGCACACAGTATTCCATTGCTCAGACACCAATCAGCCCTTATACCTGGTCTGGCTCGGGTGCTACAGCAGCGGCTGGTGCAAGTAATTTTACTACGCGGCCGGCAAGCGCAACACCGACTTCCACGGTCGTAAATATTTCACAATGGCAAAGGGGCCCCGGTGTTGACTGGAATGCGGCAGGGTCATCCTACAATTCAAAACTATGGTGCCTGGGTTCATCCCTTCCGGCAGCACAGGCGGGAGGTAACTATATCTACTTTACTGTAACCAATAACGGTACAACCGAATTGGAAATTACCAATCTGCTGGTTCAGTCGCAGGTGAGTGCAACCGGACCTAGTACGGTGCAAATGCAATATTGTACTTCGACAAGCGGAGATCAGAATTTTGGCTCAGCAATTACAGTTACGAGTTTTGCAACACCTACTTCATTTAACTTTACCCTTAGTGCAGGCTCTTACGTTCATGTATGTGCCGGGCAGACAGATACATTTAAATTGTATGGCTGGAATGCAAGCAACATTGCCGGTACTTTAAGAATAAATGATAATACCTCAATAACTGCGGCTTTTACTACAGCTGTGGTTGCAAACGCTACAAGCAATGCATCTCCTTCATTGTGCAATGGTGCCAGCGTAACTTTGATGTTCACAGGTAGCCGGGCAAACGGTATTGCTCCTTACACCTATGTTTGGACAGGGCCTGCTGCTGGTTCATTATCGCCAGGAGCTACCAGTCTATCTCCGGGCATTACTAACCCTTCTACCAGTGCAAGCGGATACTATACATTAACCGTTACGGATAACTGGGGATGTAAGGCTGCTGCGTCTACCCCGGTCATCATTAGCCCTACACCTTCAGCTCCTGTTACAACACCAACCGGGACATTTACAATTTGCTCGAACGATAGCGTCGTATTTACAGCACCAACCGGATACACATATGAGTGGCGCACTGGGGCCTACCCGGGCACACCAATTGCCGGTGCTACAAACCAGAGTTACACTGCACGTACAGCTAACCGTTACAGGGTTGCCATTACTAATTCATATGGTTGTACCGCAGTAGGTACACCTCCTGATACTTTGATCGTAAATACAGCGCCAACTGCAACCGTAACTGCTTCCGGACCACTTTCTTTTTGTGCGGGTAATAGTGTTACGCTTACGTCTACAACAGGCACTGGAAATCTATACCAGTGGTTTAATGGTACAACAGCTATTTCGGGAGCTACCAACAATGTTTACCTGGATACCAATTCGGGCAACCTTCATATAAGGGTGACTGCTACAAATGGCTGTGTTACTAATTCTTCGAATTTCGTGGTTACTGAAGTTACTTTACCTGTAGCAAGTACAACGGGAGATACATCTTTTTGTGTTGGTGGAAGTGTATTGTTAAATACCAGCATCAGTGCTGGAGCAACCGGTGTTTTGTTGCAATGGAAGAAGAATACCGTAAACATTCCTGGTGCTACCACCACTTCTTATGTGGCTAATACCAGCGGTAACTATTCCTGCTATGTAAATATTCCTTCAAGTTGTTCAGTAAATACAAACAGCATTAATGTTACGGTTTTCCCTTTACCGGTTCCTGTAGTAAGTTTTAACGGCTTTGTATTTAAGACAGGTAATTTTTATGCAACCTACCAGTGGTACGTAAACACAGTTACGATACCAGGTGCTACAACAAACTCTGTGACCGCACACTCAAATGGAAGTTACAGGGTATTGGTTACAGATACCAACGGATGCACAAAACTATCTGACGCATATAACCTTAATAATCTGGCTGTCAATAATGTAAACAACATAGACGCGGTTCATATTTTCCCAAATCCGGCTTCCGATGTGCTTCACATTGATGCCGTGTCAGAAGTTAAAGTGATCATCACCAGCATGGAAGGTAAAAAAGTGTTGGAAGCTACTGGCGAAAACGATATTAATCTCGCGGCCGTTCCTGCAGGTATGTATCTCGTTATGGTATATGACAGGCAGGGTAATCGTTTACTAGTTGAAAAAGTCATAAAGCAATAATAAATATTTCTTCTTTTTTATCAGGTCAAAAGAGAAAACAGTAAAATGGAATTCAATTAAAGGCTGTCTTTTATAGGCAGCCTTTTAATTTTTAATTAATAAGTGAAAAACAAGGATTTTTTTGTGTCACTTTCACCAAGATTATTCACATATTGTTTTTTAATTTTTTCAGGGAAGTTCAGAATTAATTTTATATCTTTAACTCTTATTTCTGTTTACCGCATATTTAAGCGTCAACTAATACCAAAAATATAAGTAATGCTATGAAAAAGAAACTTTTACTTCTTCCAATGATCATTGGCTTGATCTATGTCCTTATCTCAAGTTATTCAGCTGGTCCTGCGAACATCTCCGGTCAAGATTGCACCTATGCAATCGGGGGTAATGGTTGTAGCGGTAGCGGTGGTTGCCATGGTGCAGCTACTGCCTCTACCACTGTTAGTATCGTTTTAGATTCTGCCGGCGTTGCTGTTAATCATTATATTGCCGGTCAGAACTATCATATCATTGTAACCGGACAGAATACGTCCTCCACTGCCACGTTACCTAAATATGGCATTCAGATCACGGCTATGAAATCAACGGGTGCCGGTACTTCATCTGCAACTGACGCGGGAACATTCCCCGCCTCAGGTTACCCTTCTGCAGTAGGTCCTATCACTGTCAGCGGTACTCACACAATCGTTGAACATAGCGGTCGTTTGAATCCATCAAGTGGCGGCGGCGGTACCGGGACGACCTATACGTGCTCAATACCCTGGACAGCTCCTGCAACTGCCGGAGTCGGTACAGTCATACTCTATACTTCACTAAATGCTATTAACAACAACGGTTCTCAGTCAGGTGATTTTTGGAACAATGCCAGCGACACTATCGGCGAAATTATTCCAGGCACTGTTGCGCCAATTACCGGAACATTTACTATTTGCGTAGGTACATCTACAACTTTGTCATGTACTACCACCGGTGGTACATGGAGCAGCAGTAACACTGCGGTTGCTACAATCAGTTCGGGCGGTGTAGTTTCCGGTCTGACTGCAGGAACAACAACGATCTCTTATACTGTCGGTGCATTCTACTCAACAGTAACATTTACAGTGCTTTCTGCCGCATCGGCTGGCACCTTGTCAGGTGCATCATCCGTTTGCCAGGGTTCTTCAACACCTTACACTTCAACGGTAGGTAGTGGTACATGGTCTAGCGGGACTACTTCAGTAGCCACAGTAAATTCTTCGGGTATGGTCTTTGGTGTTACCGCAGGTACTTCGGTCATAAGTTATACTGTAACCACCAGTTGCGGAACGGCAATTTCTACAAAGACAATTACAGTTAATCCTAATGTCACGGCAGGTTCTCTGTCAGGCACAGCAATAGTTTGTGTGGGTACTACAGTTACATTCTCTTCAACAGTTTCAGGCGGAGTATGGACCAGCAGCAACCCTTCAATTGCAACGATTTCTACTACCGGGGTAATTTCGGGTGCGTCAGTCGGCGGGGCTACAATTACATATACGGTAACAGGAGCCTGCGGAACAGCTTCTCAAATGAGATCAATTACGGTTAATCCGGCGCCATCTGCCGGGGTAATCTCGGGTAATAATTTCATTTGTCTGGGTTCGGCAATTACACTTACTGAGTCGCTTTCAACCGGTACCTGGAGCAGCAGCAATCCTTCTGTTGCCAGCATCAGCAGTTCGGGTGTGGTAACAAGTGCTTCTAATGGAAATACTATTATCAGTTATTCGGTAACCGGAATTTGTGGTACTGTTGTTGCAACACATGCTATTCATGTTGATACAGTTGCTTACGCAGGGTATGTAGCAGGTTCTGATAGTATTTGTATCGGAATCCCAGTATTGATCTATGACTCTTTGGGTGCGGGTGGTACATGGAGCAGTTCAAACACTTCAGTGGCTACAATTGATGCAGCGGGTTATGTTACTGGTCTTACTGCCGGACATACAACTATCAGTTATCTCATTCCTCCTTCAGGCTCTTGCGGAACCGATACTGCTACAAGGTCAATTACTATTTTCGTAGGTGTACCTGCAATTGGTGGGTCTACTACGACTTGCGTTGGTCAGCCAGATACTTTGACTAATGCAGTTCCTTCGGGCTTATGGTCCAGCAGTGCTCCTGGTATTGCCATGGCTGCTGCGGGTTTTGGAATAATAGTAGGTGTTACGCCTGGTGCGGCAACAATCACATACACTTCTCCAGCAGGATGTCGCGTAACAACTGGTTTCACTGTTAACCGTGTACCTGGTCCAATAACTGGTGTGTTGAATGTATGCCCTGGCGCAACAGTTACGCTTTCCGATACATCATTGGCAGGAATATGGAGCAGTATGGATACCAATATTGCCAAGATCAGTGCTACAGGCGTAGTTACCGGTCGTGCTCCGGCAACTGTTGACATTCATTATAGGTTCCCATCAACAGGTTGTTATGCTACTGCTTCCTTCGTTGTTAATCCGCTTCCTTCGTTCATTACTGGTACGTTTGGCTTCTGCGTTGGTACTACTGATACTTTATATGATCTTACTGTTGGCGGTACATGGGCCAGCACTCCTACAGCAGTTGCCAGTATTTCTCCGGGCAGTGGCATATTATATGCGAACAGTGCGGGCTATGCAAATATTACTTATACACTGCCAACAGGTTGCTATGTAACAAGGCAAGTATTGGCCCACCCATTGCCAGTTCCAACGCTTAATTTTGACTGGTGGACAAATACCTTTATTACTGAGCCTTACTATGTAAGTTATACATGGAAGAAAAACGGAACTATTGTTACTGGTGCAACGTTAAATACACTGGCTGGTGATGATAATGCTAGTTATTCTGTAACCGTAGTTGATACCTTTGGATGCTCTGCTGTTTCAACTACTTATGTGTTGACTAACCTTGCGGTTCACCAACTGGATTATGCTGTACAGATCCATATGATGCCTAATCCGGCGTCGGATTATGTAACGATAGAATCACCAATAAGTGTGAGAGCGGTTGTGACCAGCATTGAAGGCAAAACTGTAATAGATCAGCCAAATGCAAAGACCCTTGATATCAGTTCGCTCAATAGCGGGTTGTACATGGTTGTGTTTTATGACAGCAATGGCGATAGACTTTCTGTTGAGAAGTTGATCAAGAATTAATATTAAAGTTTGAACATATTGCCGGGGCCATCGTTGAAAAATGATGGCCCCGGTATTTTTTTAGAGTTGGCCGCTATATTTATCCTGCCCTTTTTTCAATTAGTCGTCGCAAATGGGCTATCGCTTAACACATTTGTTTGGTAGATAAATTATGCATTGGACATAGGTAGCATCAATTAATTTTCTTAATTTAGTGTGCCCCAATTGGAATTAATATGTCCGCACTAAACCTGAAGTCGTTTGATGAGCTGATAACCGAGACGACCGTTATCATAGAGTGCATAAAAGGGAAAATCAATAATGATACAGATGTTGTGTGGACGGGTTATGAGAACCTGGCTGACCTTTCTATAGATCTCGACGATCTTCTGGGGAGATTGACTGATAAGGATGTTACTGTTTTTGAAGCTATTAATGGGAAGTTTATGCCTACCGGTTCCTTTCAGGAATTATCTATATCCAATGGCTGGGGCGATGAATTTATTACACTCGCTGACCAGTTTGATGCTATTTACAGCCAGGTTCGGAATTTGAGACATTAGGTTCGGAATTGAGTGAGACGTGAGGAGCGGATGATCTCGATGGTGGTCGATGGCAAAAAAGTTAAGATAGCGTTCTGAGCAGAAACTCATTCTGCGCCTTTCAATACCCCTTCATATCTATAATACAACCTGAAAAATAACGCCACTGCGACTACTGTTTCTATTGTGATAAATACCCACAGGTTGAGCGAGGCCAGCAGGACGAGGGAGACAAAGAACATGCCGAGTACTATGCTTGTAAAACGGTCTATGGTCATGTTGTTTATGTATTGCATGGATGTATATAAAGTAAGCCGGGAGACGGCGAGAATATAAACGGACAGCGTTAACTGAACCGGCATTACGTTGCGCTCGTTCCAGAGCAGGAATAATATTTCAGGGATAAATATGATGGCATAAGTAAGAACAAAGGCCAGTAATCTCTTGCCGAGCGAAAGGGGCAGGTTGCGAAGGAAACCAAGGTCCGTTTCCGTGAAGCGTACATAATAAACTGGCAGCAAGGCATGTGCTGAAATACAGAATAAAACCAGGAAACAGACATTTTCCTTGCTGGCTTTTCCATCGTTAAGTATTACCAGGAATTGCAGTAATAACAATGAAAAGATCTTGATAGCAATAAAGGTGCCCTTTTTATTTTCGAGTGAAAAATGCAACAGGTAGAACAGAAAGCTTTTTTG
Organism: Flavipsychrobacter stenotrophus; assembly: GCA_947379685.1. Taxonomy (GTDB): domain Bacteria; phylum Bacteroidota; class Bacteroidia; order Chitinophagales; family Chitinophagaceae; genus Flavipsychrobacter; species Flavipsychrobacter stenotropha_B. The sequence continues at coordinate 8,269 of CANCOG010000073.1, forward strand.
GCGTACCAGGGTGAATGAGGGTAAGGTCAGCACTGGTCGTTTCCATGTGCTGTTTATCCGGGTAAAATAGACATAGGCGCCTGCAATGCACATCAATACTTGCCATATCAATATGCATGTACCAATGAGGTATTGATGGCCGGAATAGCCAACAAAGGCAGTTACGGTGCCATACAGAAATAGCGGAAAGTAACACCCGGCATGACATTGGAGGTACAACAGCCACTGCTTGTCGTCGCTCAGTGCCTGCAGGTTAAACAGAAAGTTGTTTTCTGGAAGGTTTAATTCCTTAATAGTAAAAGAAATGCACTTAAAATTATAAAGCAGAAACACCACAGCCGCGATGCCTGCAAATGCCCACGAGCCTGTGGCGGCTTCCATTAGGCCCCTATGCAGGCGTATTGTGTCGGGGCCGGGGAGGATGGCAAATAAAATGAGGAACAGGAATAAAAAGAATCCTGCATTCATTTTGTAGAATTTCGTTACTACCAGCCTTGAAAGCACGTAATCCATGGGTGTTCAATTGAATGCGCTGTTCTTTCAAAAATGAAAAAGAGTAAATGCAATATGGTTGCTTTTACTCCTTTTCAATGCAATATCTATCTATGGCGGAATGCCAGGTGCTAGTTCTTATACTCTTTCAAAGCTGCTTCCAGGCAATCCATGGCAGCATTGATGTCGTCATTGTTCAGCACATATGCCAGGCGAACTTCGTTCTTACCCTTGCCTGGCGTAGCATAAAAACCAGCTGCAGGTGCCATCATAACGGTAGCGCCTTTGTAGCTGAAACTATCCAGCAGCCACTGACAGAATTTCTCGCTATCCTGAACAGGCAACTGCGCCATTGCATAGAAGGCTCCACCAGGTAGCGGGCATTTTACACCCGGCATGCTCTGGAGGCGCTTTACCAGCAAGTCGCGACGAGAAGTATACTCGGCGTGTACTTCGGCAAAGTAATCGGCAGGCAGGTCAACGGCGGCTTCACCGAGTATTTGAGCGAAGGATGGCGGACTCAGCCTCGCCTGAGCGAATTTCATGGCTGCATCCAATACCTGCTGATTGCGGGTAACAAATGCGCCAATGCGGCCACCACAGGCACTATAGCGTTTTGATATGGTATCGAGTAAAATGGCGTTCTCTTCCAACCCTTCGAGTGAAAGTGCTGATAAATGCTTATTGCCGTCGTAACAAAATTCCCTGTAGGCTTCGTCGCTAAACAGGAACAGATCGTGTTTCAGGCAAATTTCTTTCAGGATATTTAATTCTTCTGCACTGTACAAATAACCGGTCGGGTTATTCGGGTTGCAGATCATAATTGCCTTAGTGGAGGTGGTCACGGCTTTTTCAAATGCCTCGATAGATGGCAGGGCAAATCCGTTGTCGATACCGGAAGGAATCGGCACTACTTTTACGCCTGAACTGGTTGAAAAACCATTGTAATTAGCATAAAATGGTTCTGGGATAATAATTTCATCACCGGGATCAAGGCAGCTTTGAATGGCAAACATGATGGCCTCAGAGCCACCGGTGGTAACAATGATTTGAGATGGTGTAACGTCAATGTCGTTTCTCTTGTAGTATTCTACCAATTTCTTACGGTAGCTCTCAAACCCGGCACTTGGGCTGTATTCCAGAACGGTCATATCGGTATGGCGCACTGCATCCAGAATAGCGGAGGGGGTCACGATATCGGGCTGGCCAATATTGAGATGGTAAACCTTGGTTCCTCTTTTCTTTGCAGCATCTGCAAAAGGTACCAATTTGCGTATAGGCGAAGGGGGCATCATGGCCCCGCGATGTGATATTACCGGCATGGCGGCAAAGGTAGTGAATAGGTTTTAATAGGGTAAAAGACAATGAGAAAAAAAACGGGGTTAGCTAAGACTTCGCGCAGTAGCTCAATTTACCGTTTATTCAGTTACGGCTAAGTTTATTTGAAGCAAACAACCTGTTCATCACGGTCTATCTCATGTATATATAAGCAGCCAGTTGCACCACAATGCCCACTATATAGCCGAGCCAGATATCGCCACGCTGGTGAACGCCAAGGATGATGCGGGCTGTGCCTATGAGGCCGGCGAGTACGAGTGCAACAAAAACGGGCATAACCAGGTTTATGGGGCTGAGGATATTGAGTACAATAAGTATACCTACCATACCGCCTGCTGCCGCTGTATGCATACTTACTTTCGTGAAAATGTTAATCATGAACAGCACAATAATACCCCAGAAATTCCCAAGCAATAATATTTTAAGGATGAGGGGTACCGTTACATTGGGCATGCTGTTGAATACGTGGCTCACCCAAAAATAAAAGATCATTGTGGTCATGAGCGGAATTGTCCGTTCGCGGGCGGTAGGCATATGGAAGCTACTTATGAACCCAAGTGGCTTCATGAGCATGATGCTAAATAATGGGAAGAATACGGCTGAAATGCCAACATTTAGTTTCCACAACATGAGTTGTTTATCGGTAAGTCCGGCGAAACTGTTAGGAGACATGTACATAAGCGCGATGGTCATGATCAGCGGCATAAATACCGGGTGGCATATATAGGATATCACGCTCGCCAGAAAGCGTAATGGCTTTGGGTAGGGGTTGGGGGCGGTAGCTGGTATCGTTTCGTTTTGGTTTTCGCTCACGGATTGTTGGTTGTTTATTGGAAAAATGGGGTTAGGAAGGTGTGTTTGTCAAACTATCCAGTTGTTCTTCTTTCGTGCCCATTCAGATCGAATTTTTATACATTTTACTCCAATACCGGTGACAACCACCTGGTCATTTCTTCAAGTGCCATGCCTTTTCGCGTGGTATAGTCTTCCAGCTGGTCATGCATGATCTTGTTGATGCCAAAGTAATTGCTCTCCGGGTGGCTGAAATACCAGCCGCAAACAGATGCAGCGGGATACATGGCCAGTGATTCGGTTAGGGTTATACCAGCATTTTCATGCGCGTTCAACAATTCGAACAATTTGTATTTTTCGGTGTGGTCGGGGCATGCAGGGTAGCCGGGTGCAGGGCGTATGCCCTGGTATTTTTCGTGGACCAGTTCTTCTAGAGGAATAGTCTCGTCGTTCACGTAACCCCAAAACTCTGTTCTCGTACGTTTATGCAATACTTCCGCAAATGCTTCTGCAAGGCGGTCGGCTATTGCCTGTAACATGATCTTATGATAATCATCGTGGTCTTCTACAAACTTCTGGAGGTGAGGCTCTATTCCGTGAATACTTACTGCAAAAGCTCCCATGTAATCAGTTACGCCATGCTTATCCGGCATAACAAAGTCTGCCAATGAAAAGCTGGGCTGACCAGCTGCTTTCTTAATTTGCTGGCGCAGCATCTCCAATGTACTAAGGGCTTTGCCTTCGCAATCTTTAATAACGATGGTATCGGGGGCGGTTTTTGCTGCTTCCCAAAAGCCGATTGCTCCCTTTGCAGTCAGCCATTTTTCGCTGATGATCTGGTCCAGCATTTTGTTGGCATCATTGAACAGTGCGGTTGCTTCGCGGCCTGTATGCGGGTCATGGAGTATTTCAGGGTACTTGCCCTTCATTTCCCAGGCTATGAAAAATGGCCCCCAGTCAATGTACTGCCTTATTTCAGCGAGGTCATAATCAGCAAATACGGTCACGCCGGGCTTATTAGGCTTAGGGGGAGTGTAACCGGCCCAATTGATGTTTACCGGGTTGGCCTGAGCATCAGCAAATGAAATGTATTGTTTGGTTGTTTTTTTATTTTCGAAGTCTTCCCTAACCTTGTCGTAGTCGGTTTTTATGGCCGCCAGGAATTGTTCTTTGTTGTCTTTGTTCAGCAGGTTGCCTGCAACGGTAACGCTACGGCTTGCATCGAGTACGTATACTACTCCGTTGTCATATTGCTGAGCAATCTTTACGGCCGTGTGCGTTTTACTGGTTGTGGCACCACCAATCATTAAAGGCTGTGTCATACCGCGGCGTTTCATTTCGCGGGCCACATGCACCATTTCATCGAGCGATGGAGTAATCAGACCACTCAGTCCAATAATATCAGCATTTTCTTTTATCGCAGTGTCGAGAATTCTATCGGCAGAAACCATTACGCCGAGGTCAATAATATCATAGCCATTACAGCCCAGCACTACGCCTACAATATTCTTACCAATGTCATGTACGTCTCCTTTGACGGTTGCCATCAATATTTTGGCGGCTCCGGCATTTTCTTCGTTAATTGTACCGGCCTCAATATGTGCCTGACGCCGTGCTTCTTTTTCAGCTTCAATAAAAGGGAACAGGTACGCAACGCTTTTTTTCATTACACGTGCACTTTTCACTACTTGTGGCAGGAACATACGTCCGCTACCAAAGAGGTCACCCACAACATTCATACCATCCATGAGCGGACCTTCAATTACATCGAGTGGTTTGGGGTATTTTTGCCGTGCCTCTTCTGTGTCTGCATCAATAAAGTCGGTGATGCCGTTTACCAGTGCATGTTTCAGGCGTTCTTCAACTGCAGTTCCTCGCCACAGATCATCTTTCTTTTCTTCCTTATCCTTTGCTTTTACCGTTTCTGCGAAGGTTACCAGCGTTTCAGTAGCATCGGGGTTGCGGTTGAGAATTACGTCTTCGCATAACTCCCTTAATTTAGGCTCTATTTCGTCGTAAACTATTAACTGACCAGCATTTACAATGCCCATATCCATTCCTGCCTTAATGGCATGATAGAGGAATACGCTGTGCATAGCTTCTCGCATCGTCTCGTTGCCCCTGAAAGAGAACGAGATATTGCTTACGCCGCCGCTTACTCGCGTAAGGGGCATTCTTTGTTTTATGATTCGTGTAGCTTCAATGAAGTCAACACCGTAATTATTATGTTCCTCAATACCAGTTGCTATAGCAAAGATATTAGGGTCGAAAATGATGTCCTCCGGATGGAAGCCAACTTTTTGAGT
>CANCOG010000074.1 GCA_947379685.1 Flavipsychrobacter stenotrophus
GTTCAACTACTACAGCTTCCCGTCAGCCCACACGGGCGCGGTGGTACCCCATGATAAATTTACAGAATCACGTACTGTGGTGGGTAATGAAGCAGGTATGGTTTCTAAATAATGGCCATCATAAACGGTGCGACCCATGCTTTTCACAACTACCTGGTTGTTCTTCATAACATACACGATCGTATAACCGAAAAACTGGTGCGCACTGTCCAGTTTACTTTCATATGGGCTACCACCGTTACCGGCAATAACCTGATAGCTTTTACCATTATGCGGTTGGCAGCGGTAATATTGATGGCTGTGGGCCGATAGCATTGCTTCGGCCTTGTTGCTTTCCATTACCGGCCATATCTGGTTGGTGACAGTTGTATCCATTACATCATCAACGTCCTTGGATTTGGCATCCACAAAACAGGGTTTGTGCCCGAGGAGGAATATATGGTTAACCGCCTTGTTTTTCCCTGCATTTTGCAAGTCGCTGTTTATCCAGGAAGCTGGGGCCTGTCCTATCTTCAGACCTTTGTTATACGTATCCGTATTCAGCATTACGAAATGAGTGTTGCTATAATTGAAAGAGTAAGTCTGCAAATTATCGAGACTGTCCTTTCCTCCCACCCTATTTACCGCGCCAGGGGGCATAAATGCCGACATTTCATTCATCCAGTAAGGTAGCGCCTTCCAGGGTATTTCCTCCTTACTTTTCCCCTTGCCAGAGGCATAAAGCGATTCATGGTTGCCGGGCACGGCTACCAGTTTTATTCCCGATTTGGCTATTGGCGAAAACGTGGGGTCATTATATTGCTTAACCCAGGCCTTTAACTGCTTGGTCAATTTTTTAGGATCATTATCGAGCCCCAGAACCAGATCACCCACAAAAAATAAATACACTGGCTTGGGGTTAAGCTGACATATTTCCTTAAATGTCCTTTGCAGTTCCGGCACATTGGCGGTCGATTTGTTGGTATTCGGACTGTCAACATCTGCCTTATCAATGCGGTTACAGCCCAGGAAAACGAAACTGAACAAAACATCATTAGGATTTACTGCAGGCCCTGCTGATGCTGATTCAGTAACTGAGTTTTGCGCAGCCTTTTTTGTCTCACTATTGGCACAACTCATTAATAGCCCGGCAAGTACAATGCCCGATAATGTCAGGGGCACAAAAAACGAAGAGATTCTGGGTGAAAGCTGCATAGAAGACAGTTTAAAAATAGTTCAATTCAAAGGAAGCAAATATTTTTAAAAAATCCTAAATAGACAATTCTAAGTAATATACCAGATTGCGCTCCGTTATGAGCTCCCTGGAACAAAAAGGATTGGCAACCAGAGTGTTAAACAAAAAAATGCCGGACTATTATAGGCTGTCCGGCATTTGTATATTTTTTTTACAATAAGTGCTATAGGCAATTATTCTGCCTCAGCAACTACTTCGTGCACCTCAGGAATCATTCTTTTCATCATGGCTTCAATACCTGATTTGAGGGTGATCATTGATGAAGGGCAGCCAGAACATGACCCCTGGAGCATGAGCGTTACCGTTCCACTTTCAAAGCCACGGAAACTGATTGCGCCACCATCCATTTCAACAGCAGGTTTTACGTAGTTTTCTAGCAATTCCTTTATCCTCACCACAACATCGGTATCATCTGCACTAATGGTATTGTTCTCAGTTTTTGCCGGAACGTGATCTTCATTGACAACTGTTTTTCCTTCTTCCAGGTATTCTTTCAAAAACTGGCGGATAGATGGTATCACCTCATCCCAGTTTGTGGAAGGAGTTTTTGTTAATGTCACAAAATTGCTGGCAATAAATACCGCCCTGATGAACGGGAAAGCAAACAATTCTTTAGCCAGAGGTGATGGACCTGCACTGGCCTCATCGGGGAAATCTATGCTTTTACCAGGGTACAACAATTTGTTGGCCACGAATTTCATGGTCTCCGGGTTCGGCGTCATTTCAGTATATATACTTACGATGGTGTTTCCTGTTTTCAACATTTTACAATGATATTTAGTGCAAAAATACTCAAATATGCCTTTAACTCCGATAAATTATGTTTATAGGGTTATTTTGACATTCAGATTGCGCTTCACCGCCCCAGAACAACCTTTCACCGACAACCCCAAACATTTAGCCGAAATATTATGCACTTTTTGTACTTGCTGCTATAGCTTTGCACCATAATTAAACATTACCATGACAAAATTATTACGCTTATTTTACTTTGTGCCACTTTCATTATTATCCCTCCCCGCTATTGCCGATATTAAAATTAGCGGTAAGGTGCTCGATAATAAAGAAAAACCGGTTAAGGGTGCAAACGTTTATCTCAATAATACAATTGACGGTGGAACTACCGATAGCTTAGGTAACTTCTTCTTTACAACCACTGAGACTGGTGCTCAAACAATCGTGGCATCAGACATAAGCCATGAAAACATGGGCATTCCCCTTAACCTGACGCATGACACAAGCGGCATTGTGATGCATATGCGGGTAGCCATCGTTCATGACCTCGATGCGGTAACCATTACTGCGGGTTCGTTCGATGCGTCGAATGATAAGACAAAAACAGTGCTGAAACCGCTAGATATAGTAACCACCGCAGGAGCGAATGCTGATGTGGTAAAAGCCATCCAAATGTTGCCGGGTACTCAGCAAACCGGAACTGAGAATGGTTTGCTCGTACGTGGCGGAGATGCCAGTGAAGCCGCAATCATTGTTGATGAAATGGTAGTGCAGAATGCATTCTTCAGCGGCCCTCCCGGTGTGGCTACACGTAGTCGTTTCGGAGCGTTTAGTTACCAGGGTGTCTCTTTCAGTAGTGGTGGCTATGGAGCCCGCTATGGGCAGGCGCTTTCTGGTATACTCGAACTGAATACAACCGACATGCCCGATAAAAGCAACTTGAATCTGGGCATCAATATGGCTGGTTTGTACGCATCTGCCACGAAAAAATGGAAGAACAGCAGCCTGGATTTTGGTGGCAGTTACAACAACCTCTCTCCTTTCTACAAACTCGCGTCAACCAATTTCAACTTCTATGACGTTCCTGAAGGTGGCGGTGGAAACGTGCGCTATGTTTGGAAGCCCAATAAGAATGGTATACTGAAAGCCAGTTTTAATGGTAGCTACAACCACAGCGGCATTGGTATTCCCAATCCATACGCCGGTGACACGACCAATGAGTTTTCGAAAAAAGGAGATCCTATTAAGTTTGTAACGAAGGACCAATACTATTACGGCAATGTGTCTTACAAGCAAATGTTCAAAAACAAGTACAGCCTCTACACAGCAGCTTCTTACAGTCTCGATAAAACCAACAATTCATTTGCCGATTTTCCGATCAACCAAACAGAGCAACGCAGCCAGTTTCGTATAGAAGGTAAGGATTTTATCACCGGCAGGCTGAACTTGCTGGTTGGCACCGAGGTTCAGAATTATGGTATTAAGAAAGATGGCAGGATCGATTCATTTAGTTTCAATAACCAATTCGATGAGACCCAGATTGCTGGCTACGCCGAACTGGAGTACACCCCTGTATACTGGCTGGCAGTAAAGCCTGGTGTACGTTACGAACACAGTGCCATATTGAATGCAGAAGATATTGCACCAAGGCTTTCCATGGCTATAAAAACTGGCCGTCACAGTCAGGCCTCACTGGCCTCGGGCATCTTCTATCAAAACCCGGGAAACCTTTACCTGCTGGCGGGTTTGAAGCCCGGCTTGCAACAAGCCATACACTACATTGCTAACTGGCAGTACAGCAAAAATGACCGTACACTGCGCCTGGAAGGATACTATAAAAATTACCAGGACCTCGTGCGTGAGTCGCGCAGCCTGTACAACCCAAACAGGTACAGGGCTATTACCAGCCAAACCTATGTAGACAACAGTGGCTATGGCTATGCACAGGGGCTTGAACTCTTCTACAGGGATAAGAAAACCGTAAAAAATGCCGATTTCTGGGTAACCTACAGCTATATAGATACCCGCCGTTTGTATGAAAATTACACGTACAAAGTAACACCAACCTTCATCGCCAACCACAACCTGAGTCTGGTAGGTAAGTACTTTGTTGAAAAATGGAAGATGAACTTTAGCGCCACCTATAGTTTCGCATCGGGCTATCCATACTTCAATCCGGAGCAAAAGCCGGTTACCGCAGAAAATTTCCTGAAGGATAAAACACCAGCATTCAATAACACGGCACTCACAGTTGCCTACCTGCACTCATTCGGCAAATGGTTTACGGTATTCTACCTGAGCGTTGACAACATTCTGAATACACACAATGTATATGGGTACAGGTTCTCTTATGACAGTAACAATGTTGTTGTTCCAGGAAGCCGGACTGCGGTTGTGCCAGCGTTGTACCGCACTATTTTCTTCGGTGTGAATTGCTCGCTGACACAGTTCAGCAAGGACGAGTTATAGTAATATTCCAGTGAATTATTACCCAACCAAACTTTAAAAACCTAAAGAATTAAACCAAACCACTTAAACGTAAAATTTATGAAGAAATTGATGTTAATGGGTGCGCTGTCACTCGTTGTTATGAGCACAAACGCACAGGATTTCAAAATGCCGCTGCAAAATACCTGGGTCTCTTTTGACACATTGAAAATGGAAGATCCGGCAAAGGTGGCCATTGCCAATAAACTTTCGCTGATAGCAAAAAAATGGAAGGATGAATGGTGTACACACTATTATGCTTCTTTAGGGAAGGTGCATTTATCCTATACCGAGAAAGACGGCCCTAAGCATGATGCCCTGCTCGACGAAGCAGAAAAAGAGCACGACGAAGCGGTGAGCATCCTGGGCAAGGAAAATTCAGAAACCTTTGTACTGGCAGCGATGATCGCCAATTCACGCATGGCTGTTGACCCAATGAACCGTTGGCAGAAATACGGTAAAATATTTTCCGACGATCTGGAAAGCGCAAAGGAACTCAATGCAGAAAACCCAAGGATCTATTACATGAAGGCCGTAAGTACCTTCTTTACTCCCGAAGCATTTGGTGGTGGTAAGAAAGCGGCATTACCCTACTTTGAAAAAGCCGATGGTTTCTTTGCTAAAGAAAAGGGTCGCGACATCAGCAAACCATACTGGGGCAAGGAACACAACGACTACTTTATGGCCCAGTGTAAAAAGACCGATAAGGATAAATAAGGAACATATCGTTTTACAATTTTACAATGGCTGGTGCAGTGTGCACCGGCCATTGTTGTTTTTGATGGTATGGCCTAAATCAATCGGTAAATAATGTAGGTTCTGTTACTTTGAGCGATTAGAAAACTTTATATTGCGTAACTATTCGCTAAATATGCCTGTGAAACCTCAAATAGCATTTTTGCTAATGCTGCTCATTATCCTTATTCCTATTTTCGGGCATTTGGATACGTTACCTCTTCAGTTGTGGGATGAATCCAGACTGGCGCATAACGCCCTGGAAATGATGGATAGCCACAACTGGGTGGTAACCACATACCACGGCGAGCCAGATATGTGGATGTCTAAACCGCCATTAATGATCTGGCTACAAATTCTTTCCTTTAAGATACTGGGCTACGGCGAATTGGCAGTAAGGTTCCCCTCGGCCATGGCAGCCCTTGCAACCTGCCTTATACTGTTCTATTTGCTGGGTAAGAAACTTGGTAACCCATTACTGGCACTTATAGTTATTGCGGTATTGGTGACCAACCCCGGCTATATATCGCTTCATGGAACCCGAACAGGAGAGTATGATTCCATTGTTACAATGTCGATTGTAGGCTATGCAGTGTCATTCTTTCTCTTTTGCCACGAAAACAATAAAAAATACCTTTCGGCAATGTTCATTTTCCTTGTATTTGCGGCCTATGCCAAGGGAATTCAGGGATTAATACCCCTTCCTGCGCTTGCCATTTATGCCCTCGTAAAAAGAAAAATAATGGCTGCACTAAGTGAAAAACAGTTCTACATTGGTGTAGTGGTGTTTTTGTTTTTTATCGGCGGTTACTACTTGCTACGCGAACATTATAACCCGGGGTATGCAAAAATTGTATGGGAAAATGAACTGGGTGGGCGTTTTGGTACCGCCATTGAGGGGCACGTGGGTGACAATTGGTTTTATTACAATGCACTAGTCAATGACTGCTTTAGTTACTGGTACCTCCTCGTGATCCCTGGCATTATTACGGGTCTATTGAGCAAAGTGCAATCGGTGAGAGATCTTACGCTCTTTGCTATTATTTTCTCAGCCTTTTACCTGGGTATTATTTCCTCTGCGCAAACCAAGATCTACTGGTATCTGTTACCGGCCTATCCATTTCTGGCAATAATAGTGGGTACTTTTATATATACTATTTGTACCTGGCTGTATAATATGAACAACGTCAATGATATTTTACGCTACAATTGCCTTCCGCATATTTTCCTGTTCTTTGTTTTTGTGGTACCATACGGGAAGACGTACGATTTTGTAAATTCCTGCCAGGGAGAAGATTTGCCGCGTGATAAAACCAATATGAAGCTGTATCTTAAAGACATTCTGCACCATAGTCGGAACATTGACGGAAGCGCATTCTTAAACGATGGTTTCGAGCAGGACGTTGTATGGTACTGGCTGGTTTTTGCAAGGGAGCACAGGCCATTAAAACTATTGAGACGCGAAGAAATCATTCCCGACGGCAAATTGATCGCATTTTTACCAGACTCTAAGAAATTCATAGAAGATAACTACAATGTAACAATTATTGATAGCTTTAAGAACGTTACCAGATACCAACTGTCCGGCAAAAAAAGTCGCCCCTAAATACTGATAGTACAAGAACTTTTTTTACACCTTTCCTGCTATTTTTTAGCCATCCAAATTGAGTATATTTGGCATTCATGCATATTTGTTATATTTTACATTTTGATTTTGATACTGATTAATGTAGATCATTTTTTGGCAGGATATCAAAAAGCATTGAAGAACACTCCCAGGATCAAACCGCACCTTATGAAAAAGATAATTTTAGTTTTATTTATTTGTACTTTTTCAATGTTGGGATTTGCCCAAACTTTTTCTGGCGCTCCTGCATCTTTGTCTTTTCCACCAACTGCAGTAGGCACTTCCTCTGCTCCTTTGAACACAGTGCTCACGGGAACATACCTCACACCGTCTAGCGGTACTATAACGGTGGCTGCCTCTGCTCATTTTAATGTGTGTGCCACTGCAACAGGAGCATTTGTAAATTCATATACCATTTCATATACCGGAGGCGCATTAAGTGCTACGAGCATCTACGTTAAATTTAACCCCTCTACAGCAGGTCTTATTACTGGCAACCTTTCCATAACCGGTGGTGGTGCAGCAACACTGCTAATTCCATTAGATGATACCGGCTTATCGGTCTACAGAGTTTCGGGAGGAGGAGTTTATTGTGGTGGATTCGTACCGGATATTACATTGTCGCATTCTGATTTGTTTACAGATTACCAACTTTATAATGGCTCATCTACCGTTGGTTCTGCCGTAAGTGGGAGTGGGGGCATGATCAATTTTGGAGCGCAAACTGCTTCTGGTGTATATCATGTTATAGCAACCAGTTATTTTGGCAGTTCTTTAGTTATGGCTGATAGTGCGGTGGTGACAACTGGCACTTTATCTTCTGTTCCAATCGTATGTCCGTTTGCGCTAACAGTAGGCGATACTGCTCCAGTGAGCACTTCATTGTCTTCTCCGGTTTGGGGAATTTCACCTGCATCTTTCGCATCTATCTCTTCCTCTGGTGTTGTCACAGGAATTTCTCCTGGAATTTCCAATGTTTTTTATGTTGCGGGTACCGCCTGTCATTACGCACGCTTGCCTATAATACCTGCCGGCAATTTTGTTGCTGATAGTTTTTATGTTGGGCTCGTGAACAATTGTACCGGGCCAATGATACAGGTTGTTACCAACTCTCCATCGGCAAGTCTGCACCTCAAAACTTTCTATGGCGATGGTACAAGCGATTACAGGGCAGTTGGTAGTTCAACTGCGTATCACCTCGACTCATTTAGCCACGTATATACAGCTTCAGGAGCCTATTCAATAAAACACGTTTTATTTTATGGGAGTACGCCAATGGATTCTATTACCTATTCATACAACTACACTTTATGTCATAGCCTCTCACTGTCTTTATTTTATGATGGCAATCATGACTGTGCATTTGGAGCATCAACTGACTTTATGAACGGTATCCCTGTTAATATTGAGATTGATTCAAATGGGGTTGTGATAGATACAATTCCCGTTACATCCGGTCTAAACTACTCCTCATATGATACGGGCAGTTCTGTGTATAGGTTCAGGGTTTTGTCACCATACGTATATCCACTTTGCCCGTCATCCGGCCTTATTTATGATACACTTACTGGAGGTGGTTTTACTTCTTCAAATCTTTCCATCCCTTTGACCAGCCCTGCTTCGACTGGCTTTGACCTGCGGGAGAATATTTCCGTGAGGACTGGCAGGCATCAAATATCAGGATGTTTGGTTATTTCCAATCCTACTTCAACCAACAGCAGTGCAATTGTTACCCTGCATTATGATCCCAGGTATTCATTTACTTGGGCGAATCCTTCACCTGTATCTGCAACAGATAGCACGTTATTTTGGTATTTTAGTTCGGTTTCAGTTTCTGCTGCACCATTATATATAAACTATACGCTTGACGTAGCAGGTGGCTCCGGTTCCTGGCTTGCAATAGGTGATTCCGTCAGAACCTCTGTTTCTGTTGTTCCTACATCAGGTGACGTGGATACTACTAATAATATCATCACTCGCCTGGATACAGTAATGTCATCCTATGACCCTAACTATACCGCAGTATCTCCGGACGGTAATATTCTAAATGGGACAAAATTGCACTACACTGTTCATTTCGAAAATGATGGGAATGACACCGCGCGGAATATTTATGTAATGGATACTTTATCGGATTATCTTAACCCTTCAACGCTTCGATTAGTTGCTGCAAGTGCAACAATGAATATTGCTGTCCTCCATGCCAGCGGACACACGATCCTGAAATTTGATTTCCCCAACATCAAATTACCAGATAGCAGCCATCATGGCTTATGTAGTGGATTTGTGATGTATGATATCGATGCATTAAGAGGTCTTAGCGACGGAACACCGATTTTGGGACATGCAGGAATCTATTTCGATGATAACCCGGTGGTATTAACAGATACATCATTTAATCAAATTCTGGTACCCCATTTATCTATTGTGTCCTCAGGCATGGATTCAATTTGTTCAGGAGATACTGTAAATCTCAGGGCAACACCAGCAACCGTTGGCATGACTCACTATCAGTGGTACGTAAATTCAACTGCAATGGGAACTGACAGTGTCGGTTTTATATTACCTCCGTCCATTGCGGGTGACACGGTAAAGTGCAAAATGACAACTATAATGGATGATACCGCGTATTCAACTTCTAATGTACTTATATTAGCCAACCGCGGTTTACCAACGGCGGGAACTATTTCTGGTTTGTCCAATGTTTGCCCCGGGGCGGGAATCACCTTGTCTGAAACTATTGGCGGAGGTACATGGGGCATTAGTAACAGTCATGCTTCCGTTTCAGGAGGATATGTTACGGGAATTTCGGGGGGTGCAGATACGGCCCTATATACCGTGACAAACTTATGCGGCACTTCTACTGCCAGCTACGCTGTCATGGTAAACCCATTGTCAAGTGCGGGGATAATTAGTGGTGCTTCAATTGTCTGTATAGGGTCATCGAGCACAATGTCATCTACCGCCACCGGGGGGTCGTGGTCCCTCACAAACAGCCACGCATCCCATTCAGGTGCATTAATTACTGGAGTAACAGCAGGAGCAGACACAGTAATTTACACAGTCACTAATATTTGCGATTCTGCAGTAGCATATTTCCCCCTTACTGTAAACACCACAATTACACCCTCCATAACGATTACCGCAACCCCAACGGGCTCATTGTGTTCCGGCGATACTGTGAATTTTGTAGCTATTCCCGTGAATGGCGGTACAGCACCGGCTTTAAGCTGGTTGATATCAGGTACAGCCACCGCGGCAACAGGTAGTACTTTTAGTTACCCACCTGCAATGGGCGACGTAGTTACTTGCAACCTGGCCAGCAGCATTGCATGTCCCACCGCACCAGTAGTAAGCAGTGCAGGCATAACCATGACGGTAATTCCATCCGTTACCCCTACGCTTTCCATTGTTTCGTCTGTAGATTCTATAACGTCAGTCGGCCAAACGGTCACCTTCTATGGCACCCCCTCTTACGGAGGAACAACCACCTCGTACCAGTGGTTCCTGAATGGCGCACCTGTGGCGGGCGCAACAACACTTACGTTTACTCTGAATGTGTACGAGAACGACACGGTCTACTGCCTCATGACAGGCAACCCACCGTGCGCTACTTCGCTCACAGCAACCAGCAATACCAAAATAGTTTATGCCAACTACTTGTCTGTAAATGACTTGCACACAACGATAGGCAACCTTTCACTGTTCCCAAATCCCAACAATGGTGGTTTTACATTATCAGGCGACGTTCAAACGAATGGCACTATCAGCTATGACGTTTTCGATGTTACCGGTCGCATGATCTGTTCTGGTACAACACTACCAACTAAGGGCAAAATTGAACAAAGAATAGACCTCGATAAGAACATCCCATCAGGCATCTACCTGTTGAAACTGTATGCCGGAAATCAGCGTGAAGTGATGCGTTTTTCGGTGGTGAAGTAGTGGAAAGTGCGTTGAAATTTCAAGTCAACGGCGACGCTCCTTAAATGATAATAACCCAGCCTACACGCTATGGGAAGCAATAAAGTCGTGAAGGAAATTAGAGCGCAAGTTGTATTGGTTGCCGTGCTTTATCACCCCTGCTTTATTCGTTCCGAATAAATCGGCCCCGCTCTTAAAATAAGAGGGGAGCTATTGCTTAACGCATTATGTGCTGTTATACAACTATTTAAAAGTGTTAATTTTTCGTCTTTGTGCAATAAAATGTGGCGCTAAGATCCGACTCCCCTCTTATTTTAAGAGTGAGACCGGATTTGTCCCGATAACCATCGGGAGCGCAAATCAAGGGGTGATAAGATGTATCGCGTCCTTGCCTGGATTTTGTATCCTGCGTGAAATAATTCTTCTCCCTTTACGGATTATACGTAAACAACTGTGGCAATATCCCAAGCAAAATAACCAACAGGCTGGTAAGCAATAACAAAACCTTGTCGCTCATGGTTACAGGCGAGGTCATTTCAGGATCGCCGGTTTTGAAGTACATGGCCATGATGACACGGAAATAGTAGTAAACACTTACTGCTGCCATGCACAATGCAAATATTACCAGCCACATCAGGTGGCCTTGCTCCATAACGGCCTTTAATACGTAGTATTTCGCCATAAAACCACCGGTTAGCGGAATACCTGCCAAAGAGAAGAGGAAGATCGTAGTAACAAATGCGAGTAAAGGGTTCTTCTTGGCCAGACCGTTGAAACCATCGTAGGTGTAATCCTTAAGCTTTACCAGCACTGCAAATACACCGATGGTAGCTACGCTATATGCAACTGAATACAAAATGATAGCCTGCCACGAAGTAGCATTTGATGCAAGTATTGCAAACAACATAAAACCAGCCTGTGCTATTGAAGAATAGGCCAGCATGCGCTTCACACTCTGCTGGAACACAGCAGTAATATTACCCACCAGCAAGGTGGCGGCAGTAATAACAGCCAGAATCATGGTCCAGTGCGAACTCAAATTGCCAAACGAAATATAGAACAACCGCAAAAATGCAAAGAACGCACCTGCTTTCACTACTGTAGCCATGTAGGCTGTAAATGGTGTAGGTGTTCCGTCATAAACGTCAGGTGTCCAGGTGTGCATAGGGGCGGCAGAAACCTTGAAGCCCAGCGCAACCATAATGAACATGATACCTGCAAGCGCCAATGGAATCAATGCTTCGTTATGCAGCATAGGCGCCATATCCATTATATTGAACGAACGGGCTGCGCCATACAGCAACGTAATACCCATTAGTAAAATACCGGTTGAAAATGCACCCATTAAAAAGTATTTCAAAGAAGCTTCACTGCTCTTGAGGTTACGCTTGTCACTGCCCGCAAGAATATACTGAGGGATCGACATGATCTCAATACCAATAAACAGCATAAGGAGCGTATTGTAAGTGGAAAGCAAGTATAAACCACAGAGAATGAAAAACATAAGTGCAAAATACTCAGCAACATGCGTACCCACCTTTTTCACTTCCTTACCAATAAGCAAAATGTAGAGCACGGTACAACCCGTCATCATTGTATTGAACCACAATGCAAGTCTGTCGATGCGCAACATATTGTTGAACAGCATCTGGGGGACTTCTGAAGCAGGATCGCACAGCTCATATATATTCACACCCAGCAGCGCAATAAACAGCGCTGCGGCAAGTGTTGTTACAGTTTTCTTATTGTCCACCATTAAGCCGATGAACATCATAGCAATTCCAAAAACCGTAGTAGCAATAATTGCCTTCATATTGAAAATTCAAAATTCAAAACTAAAATTCAAAATCACTTAAGGTACCGTACCCACAATCCCGTCACCGCACCATTAACCATTGATCATTAACCACTAACAATTAATGCACTATCATTCCTGCAATACCCGATGTAAGGTCGAGCAATGGCTTCGGATAAAAACCGAGGAAAAGGATAATGCTGATAATTATAGACAAACCAATGTATTCATTTACACTGAGGTCCTTCGCAATCACCATTTTCACTGTTTCTCCATATGCTGTTTTCTGTATCATGTTCAGTGTATACACAGCGCCCAGGATAATGCCTAAACCTGCGATCACCATAATAGTAATGTGGTTGGAGATGATGCCGGAGAACAATCCGTTGAATAACATGAACTCACCCACGAAACCGTTGGTAAGTGGCAGAGCAATGTTAGCCAGGGCAATGATCACCAGGGCAATTGCCATTTGTGGTGCCGAACTGGCCATGCCGCCCAGCTGTGTCATGTCGCGGGTACCCCAACGATTTTCAATCATGCTTACTATCAGCCACATTCCGGTAATGTTGATACCGTGATTGAACATCTGTACC
>CANCOG010000075.1 GCA_947379685.1 Flavipsychrobacter stenotrophus
ATACAAATATTGGAGAAGTGCCAGGGTAAGTAGTTGAAGAGGTAAAGGTAACTGACGTACCAGAGCAAACAGTATAACCCGGAGTAGCAGAAACACTAAGTGTTGGCGTTACAATTGGAATAATAGAAACTGTCGCAGACGTAAAGCAACCTGAAGATGGTGACGTATAAGTAATATCTGCTGAGCCAACTGCCAAACCTGCCGTTACATCAGTTGTATTAACTGAAGCTATTGAAGAAGCGCTCGTTGTCCATACACCACCAGTTGTAGCAGATGTCAACGCAGAAGTCGAACCTAAACAGATAGAATATGATCCAAGGATCGCACTTGGATTTGCGTTAACAGTAACTGTCCTTGTAGCAGAAGATGCTGTACTAGCGCAGCCTGTCGACAATGTATAAGAAATAGTCACCGTTCCTGCAGTGATACCTGTAACAACACCTGAAGTACTAACAGTAGCTATTGATGGATTTGAACTGCTCCAACTACCGCCGGTAGATGCGTCAGCAAGAGTAGTAGAAGCACCAGCACACATTGATGGATAGCCAGTAATTGCAAAAGGCGAAGGATTCACATATATCGTAGATATTGAGTAGCAACCAGAAGCCAGTGTATAAGTAATATTTGCAACGCCAGTAGCAACCCCGGTAACAACACCAGAAGTAGTATTAGCTGTAGCAATTGAAGGGCTGCCAGAAGACCAAGTTCCACCCGACGGCGATGATGTAAACGCGCTGGTTGTTGCGCCTGAGCATACATAAGATGGACCAGATGGAGTTGATGGCGCAGGGCTTATTGTAAGATAAACCTGCGTAGCTGTTGCGCTAGTACCAGTGAAAGAACAGGTCAAAACACAATGATAATATGAATTGCTGGTCACAGTTGGTGTATAGTGATCAAGTGTGGCACCAGAAATCGGTGTCCATGTAGAACCCGTAGCGGAAACTTCCCACTGATACAAAACACCAGAACCAGTTGAAGAGCCAGACAAAGTAAGAGCTGGAGTAAATGACGTACAACCATAGGTAGCTGAAGTTGCAACTGCACCACCTGTTGGAGTAGATGTACATCCTGGCAGCACTATATTCACTGTGTAGTCCCTTGCATCCCCTAAAGAGTAGCCTGACGTGCAAGGATCTAATGTAGGATAAGAGTAACCAGACCCGTCATAGGTAGTTACTGTCCTCATACGGTGCGAACCAACTGCCGCAGTTGAAGGAATAGTGAGGGTGTATGTAAGCGAGTCATGGTAAGAATTACCACCGCCAATACTTTCACCAGACGTAAAGTTTCCATCATTATTATAATCTATCCACGACTGAACAGACATGTTAACGCCAGATGCAGCATGGTTGTAAATACGCGCTGTATCAGTTGACCCCTGTAACAATGAAACAGACATTGCTGTCAGGTTTTCATAGTTAGTAGTACCGTTACATGTTGTATTGTCATTGATCATCGTTCCGGCAACACCTACGATCCTGAATTTAGAAGTACCCATGTTATATGTACCGCAGGCCGATGCAGCCGCAGCATATGATGGAGAGCAATAGCAATAACTGATGTAAGCAACCAATACCGGAGTAGAAGTATCAACACCACTGCTGGACGTACAAACGATCCTTCTGCAGAAGTAGGTTGGGCCGGTTTCTGTAGTCGAACATGAACTGCCGGTAGCGCCTGAAATTGCGGACCATGACCCCGATGCTCCTGTTGTTGAACGGTACCACTGGTAAGTCAAACCTGAAGCAAGCGTGCTGCCAACGGTTGACAAAGTAAACGCAACTGAAGGACATGCTGTACCAACACTGGCAACTGTTGTGCCACCAGTAGGTGAACCTGTACAAGGAGGTAACGGTACAATATTTACAGTATAGTCCCTGGCCTCTCCATAAGAAGTCGCGCCACATGGATTAATAGAAGGATATGAACTACCGGTAGGCTGGTAAACGTGACAAACCCTCATTCTGTGTGAACCTAATGTTGAAGTCGCAGCCGAAAGAGTAAAGGTATCATAAGCTGTAGCCGTCATAGCTGCATAACCCGACATACCAGTAATTGTTTCACTAGACTCAAAAATTCCATTATCGCTAAAGTCGATCCAAACCTGATTCGAAAGTGTGTATGCATAAGTACCAACTGACGACACGATTGTATCAGTATAGAACCTTGTTTGCATATACGTCGTTGACATATAGGTGTGATTTTGGTATCCTGAACCATCACAAGGCACATCATCCATAATGTAAGTACCAAACTCCCCTCCAGTATGGAAAGATGACATTGCGAAATTATAATTGGTGCAGGAAAGTGTAGCGTTCGTATAGTAAGGAGTGCAATAACAATAAGGTACATAAGGAATAAGCAACCCTGCTGATGTATCTGAACCACCACTAACTGTGCAGGTTACATATAAACGATAATAGGTCGTAGCTGATTCTGTCAATGTATAGGTAGTATTCGTTGCTCCCGTAATATTAACCCAGGTAACACTGTCACTTGATTTCTGCCACTGGAAGTTCAGACTGCCTGCAACAGTATAACCTGTGCTTGAAAGTGTAAATGAATAAGAAGGGCAAGCTGTTGCTGAACTTGAACTAACAACACCTGCATATGGTGTACCGGAACAAGGTGGCAGCGCAACTATGTTAACCGTATAATCCCTCACCTCTCCATAATAGTATACCGAAGAGTTAGGGCAGGGATCAATGCCTGGCGCCGAGGTACCAGGGCAGCAGCCTTGGTAAATAACCACGACGCGCATTCTGTGGTTTCCGAGGGATGCAGTCAAAGGCATTGTAAGCGAATAAGCACCTGAAGTGACCCAGTTATTCTTATAACCTACGCTTTCTGAGGTTTCGAATGTACCATTGTTATTAAAATCGATCCAGGTCTGTACATTTTTAGAATATGCCGACGAAGTACTCGTTTCATAAACTGTCGCCACATAGGAGACACTTTGCATGAACGAAACATTCATCGTTGTATGATCTTCATAACCGGTACCATCACAAGCTACGTTGTCATTAATATTTGTTCCAGATTCCCCGTACACTGTAAATTGGCCAATCGACATACCATAGCTGGAGCACGATAAACCGGCGTTTGAGAACGATGGTACACAATAGCAATAAGGCAGGTAATTAACCCGGAGACCAGCGGTACTATCGTGGCCACCACTTGATGTACAGGTAATTTTGCACTTATAGAACATTGTATCGGTTTCGGTAAGGGTGTATGTATAATTAGTTGCACCCGTAATTGGTGTCCATGATGTGCTATCAGGTGAAGAATACCATTGGAAAGCCAACGAGCCTGCTACAGAAAAGCCAGTATCGGTAATAGTAAACGGTGTGGAAGGACAAGCAAGGCTAGTTGAAGAAATTGCATTACCTGGTGTTGGCGTACCCGTACAAGGTGGCAATGCCATGATTGTTACTGAATAGTCCCGTACTTCACCATAATAATAGGAAGATGGACAAGGATCCAGCCCAGGGTAATAAGGAACTCCCGACATATAATAAGTAACCTCAACCCGCATGCGGTGAGTACCAACGGCAGCCGTAATTGGAACAGAAAGATTATAAGCACCTGCACCCGAAAAGCTATTTTTACCACCTACTGATTCCGTCGTCTCGAACGTTCCATTATTATTAAAGTCTATCCATGTTTCTGAGATCATTGAATATGAACCAACTGTAACAGTTGCGACATAGGTTATACTCTGCATTAACTGGCAGGAAAGCGAACTCTGGTCCAGATAACCAGACCCATCGCAAGTTGCAACGTCATGTATTGAAGTGCTTGCATAGCCATTAACCTTAAAATCCGTAATATCCATATAATAGGTTGTGCAGGCCGCGCTCGCTGAAATATATGATGGTGTGCAATAGCAAGCACTAATATAGTCTACAAAAACATAACTCGAAGTTGATGTGCCGCCGCTGGCTGTGCATGTCACTGTACACTGGTAATAAAATGCAGAAGTTTCAGTGGTAGTATAGGTTGGTGTAGTTGCACCAGTAATTAAAGAATATGACCCACCACTGGTTGCACATTTATACCACTGAAAAGTCATACCCGCTGACGCGGTCATGCCGGAAAGGCTCAACGTAAATGAATAAGAAGGGCAGGCAAGACTCACCGAAGACACAGCAGTTCCCGCCGTTGGGGCACCTGAACACGGAGGCAAAGGCACTATTCTAACACGATAATCCCTGGCCTCTCCATAATTATAACCAGATGCACAAGGATCCATTGAAGGATAGGCACCAGAATATGCATCTGAAGTAACCAACCTCATACGGTGGTAACCTACTGCTGCTGCATAAGGGATATTGATAGAAAAAGTAGTAGATGAACTATAACCGTTCAAGCCACCAACTCTCTCACTGGTCTCCCAGGTACTATTGTTGTTAAAGTCTATCCACACCTGACAATTCATTGACGGATATGACGAATAACTGGAAACACTAGCTGTGTAAGTACCATTTTGTTGGTAAACTGCTGAATCTCCAGCAGTTGAATAAAAATTCTGATACCCCGTTCCTGTACAAGTTGCATAATCCGCAATTGCTGCAGAAGTATAGCTTGTGGTTGTAAAACTGCCAATCCCATAACCATAATAGGAACAGCCGTAACCGGCAGATGTGTACCCCGGTGTGCACTGGCTAAAGGCCACGTGGGGTGCTATTATCACCGACAGGATTGACAATAGGATAAGTAAAGCTGACTTTTTCATAATACGTCTGATTTGTGCTAAAATTGGTTTGCTTTCAGGATAGAATTAGGGTAAAATTAAGTTTTGGCTATAAATTTAATTAATATTCTTTGACTAACAACCAGTTTTGCATAATTTTTAGAGAAAAGCTCCCAAAAATTCACAAATATTAACTGTTGATTAAAATAGATCGGCATTTTATTTCGAAAAAAAATCGGGGAAACGCAATTCAACATTTCCATTTACAATAAACATAAATATTTGCAAATCAGGTACTTTTAGCTAAGCCAGTATCTGAATTAACGTCTTCACTATTTAAGATGCATTGACATATATTGAGGGAGTTCATTTTCTGATTAAGGTCAATGTTGAAACTAAAGCTGCAAAAATCAACATTTCACATCCAAGTCAAATTCAATTCAAAACAACTTAAACAGAGCGCCCGTTTCAAGTGAATGAAACGGGCGCTCTGCTATCAAAGAAAATTGGATTCGACTATTGCTCAATAACAAAATGGAATACCTTACTTACATGGTCAGATTTAACACTGAGCATATACATTCCATTTGCAATCGAACCGTTTAAAAGAATTGACTCATTCAATTGACCTGCTCTCGCCGTTGCCTTGTTACTGTAAACGACCTGACCAAGCATATCAGTGATCTCCATATTCACTAATTCATCGGAAGAAATGCCCAATGCCCCCTTAATAGTAAACGCACCATGATTCGGATTAGGAGAAACTGTAACATCACTTATCACTGGGTTTACTTCATTAACACCAACATTTGTTCCGACGGTAATGTTTATACAGTTGAACGTAGTGGAGCCGCTGCAAGGGTCATTGTTGGTAACAATACAACAGATAACATCACCATCATACAACACATTCGTGCTAAATGTCGAATTGGTAGCACCGGTAATGCTAGCTCCGTTTCTTGTCCATTGGTATGTAGGGTATGTACCACCACCGCTGGTAATTGTGCTTGTGAAAGTTGCAAATGAACCCGGAAGTACAATATAACCTGGCGAAACGCTTACGGTACCAATTGGAGTAACATTCGCTTCTACGGTCATGAGCATAGAGTTATTGGCAGTTGCAGTTGTGATGCAAGGGAAATTACTTGTCATCATTACGCTAACGTTGTCGCCATTTACCGGGCTATAGGAATATGTGGAAAGGCTAGAGCCAACCAAACTGCTGTTAACATGCCACACATAAACAGGTGCAGTTCCACCAGCCGAAGGAGTTGCAGTGTAGGTCACTGTACTGCCGTCACAAACTATCGGTCCAAGGCTGGATACTAATCCAACAGCTGGGGTTGCGATTGCGAATACGGTAAGTGTCTTGGTAGTTGAACCGGAATCAGCAAGACGACAGATATCATTACTGTACAGACGACAAGTAATTACGTCTCCGTTTGCTGGAGTATAGCTGTAAGAACCAGCTGTCGAACCAGCAGTTGAACCATTAACCCACCAATGATAAACAGGGGCTGTGCCTCCTCCAACCGGAGTAGCTGTAATGGTAGCAGTAGAACCAAGACAAATAGTATCGCCAACACCCGTAGAAATGGAAACGGACGGAGCGAGTGACGGGTGAACCGTCATGCTAACCGAAGCACGCATTGTATCCGGAGTAGCACAACCTGTGCTGCTCTGGAACCAGCAACTGATAAGGTCGCCATTGGCAGGAGCATATGTGTAAGTAGGAGCACCACCAACAATTGTACCGTTCACGCTCCAAACAAAAACTGGTGAAGTACCAGGGTAGGTAGTCGAAGATGTAAAGGTTACTGAAGTACCTGAACAAACTGTATAACCAGGGGCAGCCGAAACACTGAGCGTTGGCGTTACAATTGGAATTACAGAAACTGTTGCGGAGGTATTGCAACCGGTAGATGGTGAAGTATAAGTGATATCAGCTGTGCCAATAGACAAACCTGAAGTAACACCCGATGTATTAACAGAAGCTACCGATGAAGCGCTTGTTGTCCAAACACCACCCGAAGTAGCAGAAGTCAATGCTGTAGTCGAACCTAAACAGATAGAATATGAACCGAGAATTGCACTTGGGTTTGGATTTACGGTAACCGTTCTGGTAGCAGAAGATGCAGTACTGCTACAACCGGTTGACAAGGTATAAGAGATAGTAACAGTTCCTGCAGTAAGACCGGTAACAACACCAGAAGCACTAACAGTTGCAATAGAAGGATTTGAGCTACCCCATGTACCGCCAGCAGATGCATCAGCAAGTGTGGTAGTACCACCTGCGCACATTGCCGGATATCCCGTTATAGCAAAAGGTGAAGGATTAACATAAATGGTAGCAATTGAATAGCAACCTGAAGCCAAAGTATATGTAATATTTGCAACACCAGTAGCAACACCGGTAACAACCCCGGTTGCAGCATCGATAGTAGCTATCGCTGAACTACCTGATGTCCAGCTACCACCTGACGGCGATGATGTAAATGCACTGGTAGATGCACCGGAGCAAACATAGGATGGACCGGATGGTGTTGTTGGTGCAGGACTAATTGTAAGATAAACCGGAGTTGCGGTTCCACTGGTACTAGTGTAAGAACAGGTTAATATGCAACGATAGTAAATATTGCTTGTAACTGTAGGCGTATAGTGATCGAGAGTGGCACCTGCAACAGCAGTCCATGTAGAACCGGTAGAGGAAACTTCCCATTGATATAAAATACCAGAACCAGTTGAAGCACCTGACAAGGTAAGAGATGGTGTAAAGGACGTGCAACCATAGGTTGCAGAGGTAGCAACTGAGCCTCCGCTTGGAGTTGAAGTACATCCTGGTAACACGATATTCACCATGTAATCTCTGGCATCACCGAGTGAATACCCTGAAGTACATGGATCCAAAGTCGGGTAATAATAACCTGAACCATCATACGTAGTTACAGTCCTCATACGATGTGCACCAATTGCAGCAGTTGAAGGAATTACCAAACTATAGGTGAGTGAGTCGTGATAAGAATTACCCCCACCAACACTTTCACCAGACGTGAAGTTTCCGTCGTTGTTATAATCGATCCATGTTTGAACGGACATGTTAACACCTGAAGCAGCATGGTTGTAAATACGCGCAGTATCGGTTGAACCCTGTAATAATGATACTGACATCGATGTCAGGTTTTCGTAGTTCGTAGTTCCGTTGCAGGAAGTATTGTCATTGATCATTGTTCCGGCAACACCAACAATGGTGTACTTAGATGTACCCATGTTATATGTCCCGCACGCCAATGCTGCTGCAGCATAAGACGGAGAGCAATAGCAATAGCTGATATAAGCTACAAAAACAGGAGTTGAAGTATCTACCCCACTGCTGGATGTACACACGATTCTTCTGCAAAAGTAAGTGCCTCCTGTTTCAGTAGTTGAACACGAAGCCCCTGTGGCTCCTGAAATTGCCGACCAAGTGCCAGTTGTTCCAGAAGTTGAACGATACCATTGGTAAGTCAGACCAGAAGCAAGTGTGCTTCCGACTGTTGAAAGTGTAAATGGTACAGTAGGACAAGCAGTTCCAACGCTCGAAACTGTGGTTCCACCGGTTGGCGTACCGGTACAAGGAGGCAATGGAACAATATTAACTGTATAGTCCCTTGCTTCTCCGTACAATGTTGCACCACAGGGGTCAATTGACGGGTAGGCACCTCCGGTAGGCTGGTAAACATGGCAAACCCTCATCCTGTGCGAACCCAATGTCGAAGTCGCGGCAGAAAGAGTAAAGGTATCATAGGCAGTAGCTGTTAATGCAGCATAGCCAGACATGCCAGTTATCGCTTCGCTCGTTTCAAAAACGCCGTTATCACTAAAGTCAATCCAAACCTGATTTGAAAGCGTATAGGCATAACTTGAAGTAGAAGAAACGATTGTATCAGTATAAAACCTGGTCTGCATATATGTCGTCGACATATACGTATGATCCTGATATCCTGAACCATCGCAGGCTACATCGTCCATAATATAGGTACCAAATTCTCCACCAGTGTGGAAAGAAGACATAGCAAAATTATAGGTAGAGCAAGAAATTGCAGCATTTGAATAAGATGGTGTACAATAGCAATACGGTAGATAATTCACCCGAACTCCAGGAGTACTGTCATAACCTCCAGTTGTAGTACAGGCTATCCTGCACTTATAAAACATGGTGTCTGTTTCCGTAAGTGTATACGTGTAATTGGTAGCGCCTGTAATTGGAGTCCATGTAGCACTATCAGTTGAAGAATACCATTGAAAAGCCAATGAGCCTGAAACCGAAAATCCAGTATCAGTCAATGTAAAAGGTGTTGAAGGACAGGCTAATCCAGTTGATGATATTGCATTTCCCGGAGTAGGAGTGCCAGTACAAGGTGGCAGGGCAACTATGTTAACCGAATAGTCACGAACTTCGCCATAATTGTAAGTTGGACAAGGGTCTAAAGAGGGATATGAAGGAATACCGGAATAATAAGATACTTCTACCCTCATACGATGAATACCAGGTGCAGCTGTAATAGGAACGGTAAGGTTATATGGAGTTGCATATGATACATTATTTGCTCCTCCAACTGACTCAGACGTCTCAAAGGTGCCATTATCACTCAAATCAATCCAGGTTTGGGTATTCATGGTATAACTTCCCATTGTTACAGTTGGGATATAGTTGACACTTTGCATTAACGAGCAGACAAGCGAAGTTTTGTCCAGATAACCAGTTCCGTCACATGAAGATACATCGTGAATTGAAGTTCCGGAATAGCCATTTAATTTATAATCCGTGATATCCATCGCATACAAAGTACATGCATAGGAAGCAAACGTATAAGATGGAGAACAATAACAAGCACTGATATAGTCTACAAATACATTGGAGGAAGTTGTTGTACCTCCACTTGCAGTACAAATTACAACACAATGATAATAATATGCTGCTGATTCAGTAGTGCTGTATGTGGGGGTGGTAGCTCCGGTAATTGGTGAGTAAGTTCCGCCACTGGTGGTACATCTGTACCATTGGAACGTCATACCTCCGGAAGTAGTCATACCAGAAAGGCTAAGTGTAAAAACGTAAGAAGGGCAAGCCAGCGCCGTTGTTGACACCGCAGTTCCGGCAGTCGGCGTTCCAGAACAGGGAGGTAATGGCACTATCCTCACACGATAGTCCCTGGCTTCACCATACGTATATCCAGATGCACATGGATCCATCGAAGGGTAAACTCCCGAGTAAATATCGCTTGTTACAACTCGCATGCGATGGAAGCCAACAGCAGCGCCATAAGGAATACCAATAGTAAAAGTGGACGAAGAACTATATCCGTTCAACCCACCAACTCTTTCGCTTGTCTCCCAAGTGCTATTGTTATTGAAGTCAATCCACACCTGGCAATTTTCAGAGGGATAGGACGAATAGCTGGAAATCGATGCTGTATAGGTTCCATTTTGCTGATATACAGCAGAATCACCTGCAGTTGAATAAAAATCCTGGTAGCCGGTGCCTGTACAGGATGCATAGTCGGCAATGGCGGCCGATGTATAACTGGCAGATGTGAAACTACCTATGCCATAACCATAATAGGAACAACCGTAACCTGCTGAAGTATATCCGGGTGTGCATTGGCTCAGGGCCATGTGAGGAGCTATTATCACTGATAGGATCGATAATAGGATTAGAATAGCTGACTTTTTCATAGAACTTGTGATTAGAGTTAAAATTGGTTTGTTTTCAGGATAGAATTTGGTTCAAGTAAAGTTTTCGCTATAAAATTAAATAACATTTTTTGACTAACAACGAATTTGACCTTATGTTTCAGAAAAAACGCTTAAAAAAAATAAAATATAAACTACCGATTAAAAAGAAATGGCCTGAAAGAGTCAATACACAAAATCGAAGTCAAATTTGTCCATTGCTACTCTAGTAACCGCTATTCTAAAAATAAACCCCTTTTGATCAATGCCCGTTACACCAGTGTAATCAATTGCTGCAAAAATTCCAATTCACTACACATTAATAATACCACGCGTTTGTATTGAGTCGAAATTTTGAAGTAAAAAAGGATGTATTTGCCGAATACAAATACAATTATTTAAAGAATAGAAATGAACTCCTAAACCATCCCTAACTATAAAAATAACATGCCCGTCAAAAAAATATTCGCCCGACTCACCGTCCCCTACCCTGCAGTCGCGGCAGGCCAGCATTACACAGAAAAACGATGTTTGACCACCCACCGTCTGAGGATACTTAATCACAGGCGCCATTTCCATTTCCGCCCACTTTATTTTACTGTGCTATAGAAATAGCACTAAACATTATAGAGTTTAAATAAAAGGATATCCACCTGTGATAATACACCAAAATAAAGCGCCCGTTTCAAGTGAATGAAACGGACGCTCTGGTATCAACAAAAATTGAAAACTCTTATTGCTCAATCACAAAGTGGAAAACCTTGCTTACATGGTCAGACTTAACACTGAGCATATACATACCATTTGCAATTGTACCATTCAACTGAACTGACTCGTTCAATTGACCAGCCCTTGCTGTTGCTTTGCTACTGAAAACAACCTGACCAAGCATGTCAGTAATTTCCATATTCACCAACTCATCAGAAGAAATGCCCAATGTACCCTTGATGGTAAATGCACCATGGTTCGGGTTAGGTAATACTGTTACATCGCTTACTGTTGGATTTACTTCAGTTACACCAACATTGGTACCTACAATAATGTTTATGCAGTTGAACGTTGTTGAACCGCTGCAAGGATCATTGTTGGTAACTACACAGCAAATCACGTCGCCAGTATACAACACATTTGTTGTATAGGTCGAATTTGTAGCTCCGGTAATGTTTGCTCCGTTCCTTGTCCACTGGTAAGTAGGATATGTACCGCCACCGCTGGTGAGCGTACTTGTGAAAGTTGCAAATGAACCTGGCAATACAATGTAACCAGGAGAAACACTAACTGTACCTATTGGGGTAACGTTTGCTTCAACTGTCATCAACATTGAATTATTGGCAACTGCAGTAGTAATGCAAGGGAAATTACTTGTCATCATTACACTAACTGTATCACCATTTAATGGAGTATAAGAGTAAGTAGGTGTACTTGAACCAACTACACTGCTGTTTACATGCCACAGATAAGTAGGAGCTGTACCACCTGCTGCAGGTGTAGCAGTGTAAGTTACCGTGCTGCCATCACAAACAATAGGACCGAGGCTCGATACCAAACCAACTGACGGAGTCGCAATTGCAAATACGGTAAGTGTTTTGGTTGTAGAACCTGAGTCAGCCAGACGACAGATATCATTACTGTAAAGGCGACAAACAATAACATCACCATTTGCTGGAGTATAACTGTAAGTGCCTGCAGTTGAACCAACTGTTGAACCGTTAACCCACCAATGATAGACTGGTGCTGTGCCACCACCTACCGGACTAGCAGTAATTGTAGCCGAAGTACCCAGGCACAAAGTATCACCTACACCAGTTGAGATGGAAACTGAAGGTGCAAGCGATGGATGCACGGTC
This sequence comes from Flavipsychrobacter stenotrophus, assembly GCA_947379685.1. Lineage (GTDB taxonomy): Bacteria > Bacteroidota > Bacteroidia > Chitinophagales > Chitinophagaceae > Flavipsychrobacter > Flavipsychrobacter stenotropha_B. Next base: position 12,259 of record CANCOG010000075.1, read on the forward strand.
ATACTTACTGAAGAACGCATTGTATCAGGAGTAGCACAACCTGCGCTGCTCTGGAACCAGCAGCTGATCAGATCACCATTAGCTGGTGCATATGTATAAGAAGGAGCACCACCTACTATTGTACCATTCACACTCCATACAAATATTGGAGAAGTGCCAGGGTAAGTAGTTGAAGAGGTAAAGGTAACTGACGTACCAGAGCAAACAGTATAACCCGGAGTAGCAGAAACACTAAGTGTTGGCGTTACAATTGGATTGACTGTTACTGTCGCTGATGTAAAGCAACCTGAAGATGGCGACGTATAAGTGATATCAGCTGTACCAACTGTTAATCCTGACGTTACACCAGTTGTACTAACAGAAGCTATTGAAGATGCGCTCGTTGTCCACACGCCACCTGACGTCGCAGATGTTAATGCAGAAGTCGAACCTAAACAGATAGAATATGACCCAAGGATCGCACTTGGATTTGGGTTGACCGTAACGGTCCTGGTAGCAGAAGATGCTGTACTTGCGCAACCGGTCGACAATGTATAAGATATAGTCACTGTTCCTGCAGTTATTCCAGTAACAACACCTGAAGTACTAACAGTAGCAACTGATGGGTTGGAACTGCTCCAGGTACCACCGGTAGATGCATCTGCGAGAGTAGTAGTAGCACCAGCACACATAGTTGGGTAACCAGTAATTGCGAAAGGTGACGGATTTACATATATTGTTGCTATTGAATAGCAACCCGAAGACAGTGTGTAAGTAATATTTGCAACGCCTGTAGCAACGCCGGTAACAACACCAGAAGTAGTATTAGCTGTAGCAATTGAGGGGCTGCCAGAAGACCAGGTACCACCTG
>CANCOG010000076.1 GCA_947379685.1 Flavipsychrobacter stenotrophus
GGCTTGTACAGCGGTGTGCTGGTGCGATGGTAATTATAGGTACCCTTTCGTTGCGCCTCACGTGCACCAATAAAAGCACGGCGGAAACAACTGCTGAAAGCAACAACGATAATCAAAAGTGCCAGTACTGACAGCACTCTATTTTTTGAAGGCATATTCCTCGTTTTTAGAGTTGTAAAGTACAAAATAAACCGATTGGCGCCTGTTTGAACAATAAGGATATATGTTCTGAAGGAGGACTCCATTCATCTTCAATCCTGCTCACCCCTTCTGCTCATATCCACTATCTTCCAGTTACTGCCAACCTGATATAGCAAAAGGTATTGGTTTGCGGGCTTCTTAAGAGTGAGTTCGTAAAAGTGGCCGGGGTCTTTCAAGTTGAGGCTGTATTCAGTGTTACTGTAGCTTTGGCCTCCCTGCATGGCATACCACCACCACGTACCCCATTGGTTGAGCGTCACTTTTATTGTGCTGTCATTGATTACCGTTACGTTGGCCCCGTCCTCCGGGGTAAGCATGTTATAGGCCTGGGCATCATAGACCGGAGTAGTAGTGTTCGTCCCGGTTACCAACAGGTCATGCATTAATTTGAATTCACTTTCTTTTTCTGCGCCTATCATGGGTACACCATGCATGTTCTGGGGTACATTGAGGAGAATTATTGTCTTATCCGTTGTATCAGGAAAGGTGTTCAGTAATGATGAAATTACCTTGGTTGACTTCATCCAGTACCTGGAAACCTGAACCGTGAAACGAAGATTGACAATCATGTACAAGCCAATGACGGTGATACGGATGGCGGCTACCGGAATATAGCTTACCAGCAGGGCCAGTAAAATAAACAAGAAACCATTGGTGAAGTAGGTATACCTGTCGTACACCACCAGAAACAGCTCTTCAAACCAAAGCGGGATCAGGATGGCAAGAGTTATCAAGACCCAGCTCAGTAAAAGGGCAGCAACCTTACCACGTCCCGCTAACCTGTTGAAGCGCAATGCAACAAAAGCCAATGCAGCTGCGACAAATACATAAAAAATAGTGAGCCCTTTTGCTGAATCGCAGAATGCATAGATGGTATGGCGTGTTTCGTTGCTGAAAAACCTTCCGAGGAATAAAATATTGAATAAGTGCTTGGCCGGCTTACCCATCCCGTCATGAAATGCATTTGCTACCGGATTACCACCAATATGCGCAAACCAACTGCCATAAACAACATGAAACAAATACAAATGCGCGCCAAACATTAGCAGTTGCGGTAAAAAAACATTTATCAGTGCTGCCTTCAATGAAGTGCCGGAGGCTGGCCTTTGAAACCGGTAAAAGAAAACCATGGTCAATACCAGCCATGGGGTGATATAAAATATCTCCAGCGAAAATGTTGAAAGTAAAAACACAAGCCCTGCAAGGACTGCATATTTTCTTTGCCCGGTCAGTATGTAGTTCCGGGTCCAGAAGAGCACCAGTAAAATAAGTAAAAGACCTTGCAGGTAATGGAAAGATGGTTCCCAGATTATTACTTCTGATAGCGATGGCCCGACACAAAACAACACAATACCGGCAAGTGAAATGCTTTTTCCGTTTGTAACCCCAGCATCATCCATTATGCCGGTCGCCAGCCTGCATAACAGGGTTGCATTTATGGCATGCAAAGTAATGTAGAGTAAATGCCAGAGCCATGCATGAGCACCAAAAAACTGATAAAAAACCCACGTGTTGAATTGGGTAAACTGGTACAGGCTATGGCCAACGTAGTGCGTCCTGTTTATATTGTCCCAGAATCCGAAACGCTGGGTCTGATCAAGCCAACCGGTAAAATCAGTAACAAACCCCGACCTTGCTGCCGGCAGGTAAATAAGAAATACCAGCAGCCACAACCCTGCAAAGAGCTTGCCCGTACTAATGGGTCTCTGGAAAACGTTTATGGAAGTGAACTTAGAAATGAGTTTTTGTTTTAAGATGGGTAACAAAAATAAACGCTATTCATTGAAGCGCCGAATACTGAACAAAATCATTCCTTCCCCAAACACGTTCTGCGTAATGGGGGCTGTTTAGATCGTCACTGGCTTTTTAAGCAAATTTTTTACACCCCAATCCATGGTTTTCCATGCATTGTTTGCCGCAGGATAAATGATCATGCACTTCTCTTTAGGATGCCGGAGGGTAACATCGTAGTAACGCCACCCTTCGCCCAGCCGGAAGGTGTAATTTTCATCCTGGTAGAACCCGTGTGGCCTGAACCCGGTCCAGATTTTGACCAGATTTCCACTCAATGGTACCCGAACGGTTGAGTCATCGACCATATAGGGCTGTTCGTTTACCGTGTTCACCGGATACATGCTCAGCGTGATAATAGTCTTCTCTCCCACCAAACCCACTAATAATGGCCCTTTATCGGCATTATTAAGAATGGTTCCGTTCAATATCATTGCCGCAAAACTGAAATAGATAATGAGTCCGGTTACGTCAACAAGCGTAGCTACAAACGGAGCCGAAGATGTTGCAGGGTCCAGCTTCAGCTTTTTCAGGATGATGGGTATCATGGAGCCGCTGATAGTTCCCCACATTACGACACCGATTAATGAAAGCGAAACGGTGAGTGCGGTCAGGTACCAATAATCGCCTGTGCCTTTCATGCCATAATTGTTGATATGGAGCTTCTGCCATAAGCCAATACGGATGAAACCTATAACCCCTAGAATAAAACCCAGCACCAGCCCCGATAGTATTTCCCGGCGCATAACGTACCACCACTTCTTTGGGGTAAACTCGTTAAGCGCCATGGCACGTATAATGAGGGTTGCAGCCTGCGACCCGCTATTACCACCGCTCGAAATAATGAGTGGCACGAACAAAGACAATACTATAGCTGCATCCAGTTCGTTCTGGAAGTGGGCCATTGCAGTAGCCGTGAGCATTTCACCGAGAAACAGAATGATCAACCAAACAGCTCTTTTACGGATAAGCGTAAAAAAGGGTGTTTTTACATATGGTAAGTCCAGCGATTCCAGACCACCGAACTGTTGCATGTCCTTAGTGTCCTTTTCTTCCGCCTCATCAATAACGTCATCAATGGTCACTACCCCCAATACCATATTATTGCTATTGGTAACTGGCAGGGCCACCCGGTCGTACTCTTTAAACTTCTGGATAGCGTTATCAATACTATCCTGTATATCCAGCTTCACATAGAAGCCGTCCATGATATCGGAAATCGTTTTGTTGTGATCGTTGAGTACCAGGCGGCGGATAGGAATATCGTCCACCAGTTTGCCATTATTGTCAACAACAAATATCACATTGGCAGCCGGGGTATCGGTATAAAACCGCCTCAGGTGCTCAATCGCCTGGCCAATGGTCCATTCTTTTCTTACGGTAGTAAAATTTGTATTGATCAGCCTGGCTACACTTTTTTCCGGATACCCCAGAAGGTCGTATGTCGCCAGACGGTTTTTATCATTGAGCAGGTTAAGGTATTCAGTGACCTCTATGCCATCGAGAATATCAAAGAAAGAGATCCTGTCATTCGATTCCAGGCTGTTGAGAATGACAGACACCTGCTGTTTAGGCATGTCTTCCGTTACTCCCCTTTGCAGGACATGATCTATATGCGGAAATATTTTTATCTGAACCGCTTCTGGCAGGGCTAGAAACGTATGTACGCCGTAATCGTGTGGTAATGATTCTAATAGCTTGGATACTTCAGCAGCATAGTCTTCATCCTTGCTGTGATCCAGTAAGTCGCTGAGGTCCCCCTCCAGAATTTTTTCTCTCAGGTCTTGAACCAGCATTATCAGCTACCATTTTTACGATTTATAATAGGAAAAAGTCCGACCCTGCCCTCCCAGCCCATATCACGGTTGAAAGGTGCGCAAAATTACCGTTATTTCTTTACGTTTTAAATTTTATTTAGGTTAATAATGGGGGGCAATGTCCGGTTTGCCCTGAAGGAATTATTGGAATGAATTACCTCCGGCAAATAAAAATGTGTCACTGTCAAATTTAAAAATGTCGCCTTCTACCCCAGCATCGCATCCAGATTCTCCGTTTTGATAAGTACAAAAACCTTCTTTCCGCCGGAAGTGTATTCTGGTTGGTTGCAGGCAAACAGTTCATCAATCAATGCTTCCTGCGCTTCATGTTGCGAGATCGCCTTTGTGTTGCGGGAAAGGTGGCGGGCCATATGTGCCAGTAGCAGGTCGGTTCGTTTTTCGGCAACGTCGGTAGCTTCATGTTTCAGGTGGTCCACTACTTCATCAATTACATTCTTCTCGTCACCTGGGGGGAGCCCTGGCGGGAGGCCCTGTACCACAAAAGTATGTTGCCCAAAAGGTGCAATATCAAAACCAATGCGGGCAAGATCCGGCAATGCTTCGTTCAGCAATATGGCATCCTGCGGCGGCAGTTCGTACGAAGAAGGGAATAAAACTCTTTGCGAGGGGGCAGCCTGGCTTTGCCATTCGCGTTGCAGGCGTTCATACCATATGCGTTCCTGCGCCCGGCGAATATGTATCATCATGAGCCCCGATTTCACGGGCGTTGCCAGCAAGTCGCCATGTATCAACAACATATTACTGCCTATTTCCGCTCTCTGTTCATTTTCCTCATACATACTTCCCTGCGAAACAACCGTTTGCTCATACGGAGCTTCGGGCTGTGGATTGACCTGTGGTTCAATGGGGGTTTGCGCTATCTCATAAAGGCTTTTCCATGCTTTAAGGCTGTCCTTGCGCTCAATGTGATGTGCCTGATTTTCAGAGGTAAACACATTAAACAAGTAACCTTTTTGTGTTTGTTCCCGCTGCCTTTCAGTCTCTGGCATATTCACTGCAGCCAATTGCTGAATATCGGTGTTCAGCGAAAAATCGAGCGAAGGGGCTATGTTATATCTTGCTAGTGCGTGCTTTATAGTTGCATTCAGATAAGCATACATCATCTGGTCATCCTCAAACTTCACCTCCTGCTTGGTGGGATGTACGTTTACGTCCACCCGTTTAGGGTCAATTTCGAGAAACAATACATAGAAGGGGAAGGTTTCCTTTTCAATAAGTCCTTCATAGGCCTTAACCACAGCGTGGTTCAGGTAGTTATTCCTGATGAAGCGGTTATTAATAAAAAAGAACTGCATACCCCGGGTTCGCGTAGCCGCCTCTGGCTTACCAATAAACCCTGAAATATTAAGCAATTCGGTATTTTCTTCAACCGGCACCAGCTTCTTATCGTAATGGTTCCCCAAAAGTCCCAATATGCGTGCTTTCAGACTACCGCCACTCAAAATAAACTGATCTGTTCCATTGTTATTCAGCCTGAAGCCGATAGCAGGGTAAGCCAGCGCGATCCGGGTAAATTCCTCCAATATATGCCGCAATTCTGCATTGGCACTTTTAAGGAAGTTTCTGCGGGCAGGTACGTTATAAAAAAGGTTTTTGAGACTGATATTAGTGCCCGGGTTCATCGCACATGGTTCCTGCAGCTTCACTTCAGTACCTTCTATCACCACCCTTGTACCTGCTTCACTGGTGAGCTGGCGCGTTCTTAGTTCCACTTTGGCAACGGCCGCTATAGATGCCAGTGCCTCGCCCCTGAAACCCATGGTGCGAATGGTAAACAGGTCATCAATATTCCTGATCTTGGATGTGGCATGCCGCTCAAAGCTCATACGGGCATCGGTGGGACTCATACCCTTTCCATTATCTATCACCTGTATCAGCTCCTTACCCGCATCCTTTATCACCAGCTGAATTTCCGTAGCTCCTGCATCAATGGCATTTTCCATTAATTCCTTCACCGCAGATGCCGGGCGTTGTATTACCTCACCAGCTGCTATCTGGTTGGCAATATGGTCCGACAATAACTGGATGATATCCGCCACGCTGGTTCAGTTTTTTTGAAGGTGCAAAGGTAAGAAAGTAATATGGCAATGAGAGAGGGATATTAAATCATATAATAATCATTGCATGCTTGATCATCGAATTACGTAAAATGCTATTTTGGCTGTTCTAAGATGAGTAAACGGCAAAACCGTGCCAGCAGGCTGGTTATTGTACCGCCTCATTTTTTTCAGAAAATTTTAAGTATTATAGTTTGTAATGTAATAATTGTAAAGGCTACTTTTGTTGTTACTAAAAAAGCAACATTATGCCAGGCTACGAATTATTTGGTGCGCAGGAGCGCAAGGAAGTAAATGATGTGTTGGAAACCGGCATATTGATGCGCTATGGGTTCGATGGACCACGTAAAGGGATCTGGAAGGCCAAAGAACTGGAGCAAGAGATCTGCAATACTTTTGGCGCGGGTTACACCCAATTGATAAGCAGCGGCACGGCCGCCCTTACAACTGCAATGGCCGCACTTGGTATCGGCGCGGGCGATGAGGTGATCATGCCTACGTTTACTTTTGTGGCTAGTTTTGAAGCTGTACTTTCAGTAGGGGCCATTCCTGTTCCCGTTGATATTGACGAGACACTCACCATGAACCCCACCGCCGTAGAACAAGCTATTACACCACGCACCAAGGCTGTTATGCCGGTGCATATGTGTGGCAGCATGGCACAGCTCGATGAGCTGAAAGCAATTTGCACAAAACATAAACTCCTCCTGCTCGAAGATGCATGCCAGGCAATAGGCGCATCATACAAGGGAAAACACGTGGGTACTATTGGCGATGCCGGTACTTTCTCGTTCGATTTTGTAAAGATCATTACCTGTGCCGAAGGTGGTGCAGTGCTGACCAATAAAGAAGAAGTATACGCCAAATGCGATCAGTATACCGATCATGGGCATGACCACAAGGGTAAGGACCGCGGTGCAGACCTGCACCCTTACCTTGGTTACAACTACCGTATCTCTGAATTGCATGCGGCTGTTGGTCTTGCACAAATACGCAGACTGGCAGAATTCCTGCAACTGCAAAGGCGCAACCACAGCATTATTTACAATAAACTAAAAGATATAGAGGGTGTTACCTTCAGAGTTATTCCTGACCCGGCCGGAGATACCGGTTCATTCCTGTCTTTCTTCCTGCCTACAGAAGAAATGACACGCGAGGCAATTGCAGGACTTGTAGCTGCCGGTATAGGTGGTAACTTCTATTGGTACGATAATAACTGGCACTATATCCGCAAGTGGCAACACCTGCAAAGCGGCAGCTGGATGCACCGTTTCCATGAAGAGCAAAAGAAGCAGGTACTCCATTACACTAACCAGGCATTCCCTGTCAGCGATGCCATCATGAGCCGTTGCATATCATCGTCCATAAGTTTGTTGTGGGATGAAGCACAAGCTGCTGACCGCGGAGCACAAATTGCAGATGTATTGCGGAAGGTGCTTGCCGGAGGTGTTGTTGCAGGGTAAAAGCGACTAATCAGCAACAAAATTTAAACTAATTCCAGAAGTGGTAAAATAATATATCTGAAAATGACTACTGCTGAAATATTAAAAAAGGTTAGAAGAATTGAAATAAAGACGAAGGGGTTGAGCAATCACATCTTTGCTGGTGAATACCATTCCACATTCAAGGGACGGGGTATGTCATTCAGCGAGGTGAGGGAATATATCCCCGGCGATGATGTTAAGTTCATCGACTGGAATGTGACTGCCCGGTTTAATACGCCCTACGTTAAAGTGTTTGAAGAGGAGCGTGAACTCATTGTTATGCTGTTGGTTGACATAAGCAGCAGCTCCTTGTTTGGCACACAACAGCGGCTCAAACGTGAATTGATCACTGAGCTCGGTGCTGTACTTTCTTTTTCGGCAACTACTAATAATGATAAAGTAGGTGTGATTTTCTTCAGCGATAAAATTGAGAAGTACATACCACCCAAAAAGGGCAGGGGGCATATATTACGCATTATTCGTGAGCTCATAGCGCTGGAGCCCGCCACCACCGGCGGCGATACAAACGTAGCAGTGGCGCTGGAGTTTCTCAATAACGTTATCAAGAAAAAGACAATTGCCTTCGTCATGAGCGACTTCGTCAGCCGGCCTTATGAAAGTGCACTGCAACTGGCAGCACGTAAACATGACCTGCTCGGCATTCATGTTTATGACAAATATGACAAAGAACTACCTCCCGCAGGGCTCATTCAGGTTGAAGACGCTGAAAGCGGCCAAACACTCTGGATAGATACAGAAGACAAGACTGTGCGCAACAACTACGGAGCCGCCTTCGAAAAGAAGCACAAATATTGTACACAGGTTTTCAGGAAAAGCGGTGCATCTTTGCTAAACGTACGGACCGACGAAGATTATGTGAAAGTGCTTCAGGGATATTTTAAGACCAGATAAACGATTATTATCAGAATACCGGGCACCGCTATATTTTTTCGGAGTGTTCTGGTTGATTTTTAATTTAAAACTTTGATTTTGTAGCAATGGGTAAAGGCATAAACAGACGGTTGTTTTTACTGGCAGTTTTCGTGGTAATTTCATTGTGTTCCTTTGCACAAGGCGACACAAGAGTAAGTGCCCGGCTCGATGTACGGCAGATCACTGTCGGCGATCAGGCCAGGCTATTTCTGGAGGCACGTCACAACCCGGCTTCGGGCAGGCTTCAATGGCCTGTCATGATCGACACGTTCAACAAACTCGAAATTGTAGAAAAAGGCAAAATTGATACCCTGAAGGAGGGAGATAAAACCCTGTACCGCCAGCGGTTACTCATTACTGGGTTTGACTCGGGCCTGTTTAAGATTCCCCCGTTCCAGTTTGCCATCGTGCCACCCTCCGGCAATCCGTACATTGCCCAAACAGACTCATTTCAGTTGCTGGTACAAACAGTAGCTGTAGATACCAATAAGGCATACAAACCTATCAAGAACATCATTTTTGTAAAGGCCAGCTGGCTGGATTATATCTGGTACATTATTGGCGGGCTTATCCTGATAGGTCTGGTGGTATTTATCACCATCTACTTCATGAGGAACAGAAAGGCCGCACCACCTGTGCCTAAAGGCCCGGTAATTTCTCTGCAGGACCGTACTCTTGGCTTGCTGGCAGAGCTCGATGCCCAGCAATTGTGGCAGAAGAACCAGGTGAAGGAATACTATGTCTCCCTTACTGATATCGTACGTGGCTATATTGAGGAACGTTTTCAAACGCCTGCCATGGAACTCACTACCGATGAACTGCTCTACAAAGTACAGTTGCACCGGGAACTGCAGCCGTACCATACGATGCTTTCTGTAATCCTTACCACTGCCGACCTTGCCAAATTTGCGAAGGGGCAGCCATTGCCGCAGGAGCATTTCGATGCAATGGAAAACGCTAAAATATTTGTTGACTCATCCAGGCCAAAGCCTGTATTTACTGAAACTACAACGGAACAAAAAATATGAACGCATTCCTGGACTGGAAACACATCACATTTGCGCATCCGTACTTCTTTGCGTTATTGACACTCATACCCTTTATGGTGTGGTGGCAATACCGTGGCAGGAAAAACAACCATCCTGCAATGCGCCTTACAACGGTGGCCGCCCTTGCAGGCGCACAGCATGGCATCAGGGCCCGCTATAGGCCTGTAATGTTTATCCTGAGGTGTATTACCCTTGTTGCGCTTACTATTTCCCTGGCTCGGCCTCAAAGCTCCAACACAACTGTTAATAATGAATCCGATGGCATTGATATCATGCTGGCGATGGACGTATCGGGTAGTATGATTGCTGAGGACTTTAAACCTAACCGAATTGAAGCAGCAAAGAAGGTAGCCCTTGAATTCGTCGATAAACGCCCTACCGACCGCCTCGGCCTTGTCATCTTTTCCGGAGAGAGTTTTACCATGTGCCCGATCACTATCGATCATAATGTGCTTAAAGAGCAAATAGCCCAAATCAGGAACGGGATGATCACCGATGGTACTTCCATTGGTATGGGCCTCGCTACTTCAGTGGATCGTCTCCGCAATTCCAAAGCAAAGAGCCGGATCATTATCCTGATGACAGACGGTGTCAATAACATGGGTTTAATTGACCCGCTTACTGCATTGGAAATTGCCAAGGCATTTAAGATCAAGGTTTACACTATTGGTGTGGGTACACAAGGTCAGGCCCTTATGCCAATACAGACGCCTTTTGGCACACAGAAACAGATGGTACCCGTTGAGATCGATGAGCCTTTACTGAGGCAAATTGCTACCCAAACAGGTGGCAAGTACTTCCGCGCTACCAACAATAAGTCACTCGAAAACATCTACACCGATATCGATAAAATGGAAAAGACAACGATCGAGACCACTTCTTACAAGCGTTACGCCGAATTGTTCTTCCCATTTGCGTTACTGGCCATCATTACTCTGGCTCTCGAAATGTTGTTACGTTATACGGTGTTCAAGAGTATTACCTGATAGGTTCATCGTCTTTTTAGGCAGATTGAAGGCAAGGCAATTTTCACTAACTTTAGAGTAGAAATCTGCCCTTCATGAAACTTGCAGTTGCCTTTTTGGTTTTGTTAGTAGCGTGGGCTTACAAAGCGGAAGCCCAACTCTCTGATGACTCCTTGAAAAAGCTGTGTATCGCAATCCCCTGTCCAATTTTAACTAAGAATCTTTTAAAGGGAGAGACCCTAAGTGCGACCGCTACGGAACATCTCAGCCGTGTATTTCTTAAACATAAAGTTTTTGAAGTAGACTATTCTATTGTAAAAAACGGCTACGTGTATGGCGGCCACGGCCCACAGGGAATATATTATGCACTTAATACCAATTCCGGTAAAATTGCAAATCTCCGCAGCTACGTTGAATTCAACGAAGACATTAATGCAGCTAAAAAGCTGAATAACCTGGATAGGTGTTACCTCTACTTATTAGTAAATGGGATAGGGCAATATCTGACCATGCCACGTAACTACAGTGGTAGTTTACTTAATAATTCCCTTTTCTATAGCTCTGATAATTATCCTTATTTTCAGAGTGTGTATGACGGATTGTATGAATCATTTACGGAACTATCCTCAAACCGTCAGATATATGTAGGAGCCATCGACTACGCAGGAGGGAAACAACCTGTATACAATATGTTCAAATTCACCTTCAATGGCAAGAAACAACTAACGGAATGCAAACTTGTCGCAAGGGAAATAATTGAAAGACGTTCAATTCGCGCATTGTGATTAATGCCCTCTGAAATGCGCTCCCCATCCCGTGGCACAGTATTTCTATGAGTAGGTTTAACTAAAAACTTACCACTATGAGATCGTTATTATACATTATCGCAGTCATTCTTATTATAGGCTGGGTACTGGGTGCCTTTGTTTGGCAGGCAGGCAACATCATTTATATCCTGCTTATTCTGGCAGTAGTATCATTCCTTCTCGGTGTTATCCGAAAGGGAAGTGTCTAGAGGCGAATTGATCTCTTAATGGTTCCGGTAGACATTCCGGGAAGTACTTCATCTACATTCAGTCATTTTTACATAAACAACAACCAACGCATGAGGAAGTACATTTTAATTGCATTAATAGGTGTGAGCTTATTGAGCGCTGAAAACCTGATGGCTCAGGACGGACCGCAGGAACAAAAAAAAGAGCGGAAAGAAGAAAAGAAAATCAACAAAATGCACAAAAAGGCCTACAATGGTCATCCCCGCAAAGCCATGAAAAAGAAAGAGAAGGCTGCGAAAAAAGACGACAAAGAAGCGATGAAAGATGCGCAACACAAATAAAGATAGAGAGTGATTTAATGGAGATAGGTTGGCTGTAATGGCTGACCTATTTTTTTTGCGGCTGCCGGTATTTGGCCGTCCACTTCGCAATTAAGGGAACTAACACTACCGTTGGTAACAGCCATATCACAAACGACGGTACTGAAGCGGGAAAATATTTCCCATTTACTACCAGGAAAGCAGTAATAGCCGCGATGTAACTTCCGGTCATCCGTTGTAAGTGGCCAATAAGCCAAAAGTTTTTGACCTTCGACTTGCCGTTGTAATTGCCAATATCTGCAATCGAAAAACGGATACCGACAGCGCCAAACACGATAAACACAATTCCAAAATTATTTGCATGAACCAACCGCATGATACCCAGGGTGATAAACACAAGCCCTGTAAACATCATCCCTCCCGAAAGCAGCCAGTCAACTGGCCCCGGTTTTGCAGCTGCCTGTTTAAACTGAAGGTAACGCTGGCCGGTCGCGGTCATATAAATGGTAAATATGCCCACAATGAATAGAAAGTAAATTTCATGTAATACTGACAATACAAGTGCCGAACAACCCGCGAGTAGCATAGAGTACACAAATATTTTGCCTACCCGCTTATGCGGTACGCCGCCCTTCTTCCGCACAATATTCAAGGTGCCGGTTGTCAGGCCGGTTGCGCCTCCGGCAATATGCAGCATCAGGAATATTTTAAAAAGTAGCTCCATGTCCAAAAGTCCAAGATATTAACTATTTCCGATAATCTCTTCAATGGAATAAAACACCGCACCTCCCTTGGCTACAACCAGATCCCGTTCTTTCAATACTCCCGGGCTCTCCGCAAGTACAAGAATGGCATCACATGCACTGATCACAGCCAGAGATATATCCATTATGCCTTTATATCTGTCCGGTACATTGGCCTGCTCTAGTACAGGCAATGCAGCATTCATGCCAATAACCGGAATATGCCCAAGCTCCAGCAATCGTGCAGCTGCCTGGTTCATAGCATAAAGGTTCCTTTTTCTTTCCGCTTCGGTGGGTGCCGAATATGGGCCCGCTACGCCAATGATCATAATGCCTCCTTTTTATAGATGAAAGTTTCTTACCCTTACCTGAAATCGATTGGAAACCTTAGTGTCTTATACTTAGTTGGCACTTCCTGGCGGCTTTTCTTGACAACTTATAGATCTTGAACGGATAAAATGTGAATTGCAGGTTTGCGCGAAATCTTGATCTAATGACATTTGCCGGTTTCCAAAATTCTTCACTTCGCCAATTCAACGAATGGCCTGTCACTCACAGCGGTTGTCCCACACAGCGGATTATCGAGCATGAACAGTACAAAAATGCACATAGTGATCAAGCCCGCCAGCATTGACGTAAACAAGTATTGTAAACGGGCAGGCATAAAGAAAAAGTAAGAAAAAACAATAAC
>CANCOG010000077.1 GCA_947379685.1 Flavipsychrobacter stenotrophus
CACCAACTGACCTGGTTATTCCCGGTAAAATCTTTAGCCCTGAACTGGCGCTCAAGCGGTTATTCCCCGGCAGCCCGCAAACATTGGTAAGTGATAACGATACTAATTATTCAGTCAATATTGTAGCCTGGAAATGTTCCAACTGCAAACAACAATTGCTCAGCGGATGGAGTGAAGACACCGTAGTGTTCCCAATACCAGAAGGCAATATGACCTCCATAGGTAATACACTCAGTTTTACGAACGACAGTGGAATTAAGCAGGTTTTTATTTCCTTTTCAACAATCGAACTTAATTCCTATGACGAAATTCGCATCGGGAGATTCTCCTGCGCAACATTGGGCCTTGCATGGTTTACGCAACAAAGAAACGGATGGAAGCTAATGAGCTTTACACCTGCAATTGGCTGCTATGGCGAGTTCCGGGATTTACCTGCAATTAAAATGCTTAGGCTCGGCAAAAATAATTACGGATGCTATATCGAAAATAACATGGGTGGCGCTGGTGGACCGACAGTTGGAACGCTTGTGCTATTTGCGCCAATGGGAAGGGAGTTTAAAGAACTACTCACAATCGATGACCCTTATTACCTGAACAGCATGTTCCTCAGCTATGATTCAAAAATTTCCGGAGCGACTAGTTCAAATACCCAACAGTTTGAAGACATTACACTAAAAATTGATGGCCTCTGCAACATCGGGAACTTTGACACCATACGGGACTTTAAGACCTCAATCCCTGAGGAACTATTGCCATTTACTAAAGCCAGAGATAGTTTTTCGTTTAAAATCTCTAGAAATTATAGGTTCAAAGAAGGTGTATACCAATTAAGCGGTTCAAAAACCGATGTAGGCGACTATTGATGGGAATGTCATAATTGGATTGCTTACAAAATCAATATTTGCAGGAAAATCCGGAGTTCCAACATTTAATTTAAGCCATTTTGAAATTCTCCAAGGCTAACCGCATATATATATTTAGTTATCGAAACCTAAATTGGCAAGCCAGGCGCACTTAAAAATCAACCGGACCGTCCCTCTTTTTTGCCCTCTTTATATATTGTACTACCTTAGCCCTATGCCAGAAAAGAAATTATTTTTACTAGACGCGCTTGCGCTCATATATCGTGCTTATTATGCCCTCATTCGTAGCCCGCGGATTACCAGCAAGGGCCGGAATACCAATGCACAATTTGGATTTACCAGTACTTTGCTGGACCTCATCAATAAAGAAAAACCTACGCATCTCGCGGTTGTGTTTGACACTTCCGCACCCACAGAGCGGCATATTGACTTTGAAGCCTATAAGGCCAACCGTCAGGAAACACCGGAAGACCTTCGGGATGCCCTGCCGGATATCAAACGTATCATAAAGGGATTTAACCTGCCCTGCCTGGAATTGGATGGTTTTGAGGCAGATGACATCATTGGCACATTGGCCATTGAGGCTGCCGACCTGGGCTATACTGTGTACATGGTAACGCCAGACAAAGACTATGGGCAAATAGTACGGGAGCGTATTTACATGTACAAACCACCGTTCCAGGGCAACAACGCTGAGATCTACGGGGAAAAAGAAATCTGCGAAAAATGGGGCATCAAGCGCATAGATCAGGTAATAGATATGCTGGCCCTTATGGGCGATGCAGTAGATAATATTCCCGGTATACCTGGTGTGGGAGAAAAGACTGCTGCCAAATTACTGGCTGAATACGACAATGTAGAAAACATACTTGCCAATGCCGATAAGATAAAGGGGGCGATGGGCGAAAAAATAAGAAATGGCCGGGAATCAGCAATCATGTCCAAGAAGCTTGCCACAATAATTACAAATGTACCGGTTCCCTTTCATGAAGAGGATTTCCGTATCAAGGAGAAGAATGTAGAGGATCTGACCGCAATCTTTAACGAACTGGAATTTAAGACCCTGGGCAAAAGAGTACTAGGAGACAACACCCCGGCAGCACCGCAATCAACCGACCTATTTGGCAATGTCATACAGCAGAAACACAACCCAGCAGCGCCTACACAGGCACAGGAAATACAGACTGCAATTGATGACGCGGAACAATTCCCAACTGACCTTAAGACCATCAATACAGAGGCTCACAACTATACGCTTGTAACAACATCGAGTGAAATTGATGACCTCATAAAGCAATTAGCCAACCACAAAGAAATTGCCTTCGATACCGAGACAACCGATATTGACGCCAACCTCGCCGACATAGTAGGTATGAGCTTTAGCTGGGAAAAAAGTACAGGATATTATGTTACACTACCCGCCGAACGGCAGGAAGTGATTGCTATACTGGAGCGATTCAGGCCTACATTTGAGCGGGAAGACGTCTTATGGATAGGTCAGAACCTGAAGTATGATATGCTGATGCTGAAATGGCTTGGGTTTGAGCTGAAAGGCCAAATTTACGATACCATGCTGGCGCATTATGTTATAGACCCCGATGGAAAGCGTAGTATGGACATGCTGAGTGCAAAATACCTGGGTTACCAACCCGTGTCAATTGAAACACTGATAGGCAAAAAAGGCAAGGGGCAGCTGTCTATGCGCGATGCACCAATGGAACAAGTTAAGGAATATGCTGCAGAAGATGCCGATGTGACCTTGCAATTAAAACAAGTATTCGATCCCCTTCTCGTGCAAAACGAGGTAGGTCGCGTATTTAAAGATGTAGAAAACCCGCTGGTACCCGTTCTGCTCGATATGGAGTTTGAGGGCATTAACCTGGATGTGGAATTTCTGAAAGAATATTCTGTTGCATTGGACGGTGATATTAAACAAGTAGAGGCTAGCATATACAAACATGCCGGTGTCAATTTCAACATTGGCTCACCCAAGCAGTTGGGGGAAATTTTGTTTGAAGTTATGAAGGTGGATAGCGGCCAGAAGAAAACAAAAACAGGACAGTACGCTACCGGCGAAGATGTACTACAGAAACTGCGCCACAAGCACTTGATAGTTGATGAGATACTCACCTACCGCGAACTCACCAAGTTGAAAAGCACCTATGTCGATTCGCTGCCTGGTCTTATTAACCCGCGCACCGGGCGCCTGCATACCAGCTATAACCAGGCCGTTGCCGTTACAGGCAGGCTCAGCAGCAACAACCCCAACCTCCAGAATATCCCCATTCGTACAGAACGTGGGAGGGAGATACGCAAGGCCTTTGTTGCCCGCAACGATAATCACACCCTGGTCTCTGCCGACTATTCGCAAATAGAATTGCGTATTGTAGCCGCCATAAGCGGAGATGAGAATATGATACAGGCATTTAAAGACAAAAAAGATATTCACACGGCTACTGCCGCCAAGGTATATAACGTAGAGGAAAGTGAGGTAACCTCAACCATGCGCCGTGCAGCCAAAGCAGTAAACTTCGGCATCATTTACGGGCAGTCTGCGTTCGGGCTGGCGGAAAACATTGGCGTTAGCCGTACTGAGGCTAAAACTATCATCGACAATTACTTCACCCAGTATCCTGCCATAAAGCATTATATGGATCGTTCCATCAATTTCGCTAAAGAGCATGGGTATGTAGAAACCGTACTTGGCCGCAAACGCTGGCTGAAGGACATATATTCAGCCAACTTCACAGTGCGCGGCTATGCCGAACGCAATGCTATTAACATGCCGATTCAGGGTACTGCGGCTGACATGATCAAGATGGCCATGATCACCATCCACCGCGAACTGAAAAAGCAGGGCCTGGCCAGTAAAATGCTGCTGCAGGTGCATGACGAATTGGTGTTTGATGTACCAAAGGATGAACTGGCTACCGTGCTTCCTATAATTAAGCACTGTATGGAAACCGCTATGGAACTTCCTCATGGGGTGCCATCAAGCGTTGAAACTGGCAGTGGGCAGAATTGGTTGCAGGCACATTAAAAAAATCTCCTCATGAATTAATCAGGCCCCTGCCGTAAAGCAGGGGCCTGTATTATTGAGCACCTTTGGTTAAACACACTCTGATCCGCCGGTGCTTATTAGGGGGATTATGGTTACATTCCGGCCTTGGTTTCCTTACTCTGGTGTTTCAGCACTTTGGCTTCCACATAGAATATGATCTCTTCGGCAATATTTTTGGTCTGGTCGCCAACGCGTTCCAGTTTGCGGATAATGGAAAGTACGTACAGTGCATCGTTCATAACTGTAATATCTTCCCGAATACACTCGCTTACTTTATCAATGGCAGCCAGGTTATAATTGTCCAGGACCTCATCGCGCTTAAAGATGCTGCGAGCAAGTGAAGTATCTTCTTTTTCAAAAGCAATACGCGTATCTGAAAGTATATGAATCGCTTCCTCAAACATGCTCAGCATACCTGTACGGGTAAAAACTTCCTTGTCAAAATCATTAAGCGACTCAATTATGTATTTGGCAATTCCTTCAGCGATATCGCCAATTCGTTCCAGGTTATTATTTATCTTCAGCACTGCCAGAAGGAAACGCAGATCAACAGCTACCGGGCAATAGAGAGCAAATATATCTTCACAATCTCTGTCTATCTTTATTTCGAAAGCATTTACACGCTTTTCCCTCAATACTACTTCCCTGGCAAGGTCGCGGTCAAAATGAAGCATGGCTGTACGGGCCTTCTGCAACTGTGATTCTACGAGGCTCCACATATTGAGTACTTCCGTTTTAATTGCCTGTATTTCTATTTCGAGGTGTGTCATTGTTATCTGTTTAAATACGTTGGGGTTAGGTGAACGTCCTAGAACTTAAAGTTAGCAAAGCCCATTCACTTTATTGAAATTAAACCAATTATTAACTAAATCTTCCCGTAATATAATTCTGGGTACGGGTATCTCTCGGATTCGTGAACATTTGCTTGGTTTCGTCATATTCAACCAGCTCACCCAGGTAGAAAAATGCGGTCTTGTCGCTTACACGGGCGGCCTGCTGCATATTGTGCGTTACAATAATAAGGGTGTAGTTCTTCTTGAGTTCATGAAACAACTCCTCCACGGTAGAAGTGGAGATAGGGTCAAGTGCACTGGTCGGCTCATCAAACAACAGCACTTCAGGCTCCATGGCAACTGCACGGGCTATACACAGGCGCTGTTGTTGCCCTCCGGAAAGGAACGTACCCTTCTTGGTCAGCGAGTCTTTTACCTCATTCCATAGTGCAACCCTGGTGAGAGAGTGCTCCACAATTCTGTCACGTTCAGCCTTTGGCAATTTAATGCCATTCAGCTTGTAGCCTGCAATAACGTTATCGTAAATGCTCAGATTTGGAAAAGGATTTGGCCGTTGGAACACCATACCGATCTTTAACCTGACGAAGATCGGGTGCATCTCCATAACATCTTCCCCATTCAGGAAAATCTGCCCCTTTGCGGTAGCGCCCGGAATGAGTTCATGCATGCGGTTAATACCTCTCAGGAAAGTTGTTTTACCACATCCCGAAGGCCCCATTACTGCAATCACATTGTTCCTCGGTATGTCAATGCTCACATTCTTAACTACGTGGTTATCCCCGAAATAGGAATTATAGTTAACCGCTTTTACAATTGTACTTTCCATTTTCTCGTTATGACTTTCGTAATAATATTCAACAATAATACCCAAAGCAGCAAAATCAGTGAAGCTCCCCAGGCCAGCTCCTTCCATTCGTTATAAGGAGAAATAGCGTACTTAAATACCACGTGCGGCAATGTCTCCATTGGCTTACGTATATCGGCTGATAAAAACTGACAGCCGAATGCAGTAAACAATAACGGCGCTGTTTCCCCTGCGATCCTGGCTACAGAAAGCATTACTCCCGAAAGTATACCACTTATACCGCAAGGTACAATAACCTTGAGTATTACTCTATGAAAAGGCATACCCAGCGCATAAGCTGCTTCACGCAGGCTGTCGGGTAATAACTTTAAAGTTTCTTCGGTTGATCTGACTACAATCGGCAACATCATTATTGAAAGCGCTATACTGCCTGATATGGCCGAATAGCCAAAAGGCTTCACCATCCAGATATAAGCTACTATACCGATAACTATTGAGGGTACCCCTTGAAGAATATCTACTGACAAACGGCTCCAATAGGCCAGTTTACTCGTTTTGTTTTCACCGAGGTATATGCCCACCATAATACCAATGGGCACGGCAATTAATGCTGCCATCAAAATGATGATGATGCTGCCCAGCAAAGCGTGCGCCACTCCTCCACCCATTTCACCCACCGGCTTTTCCACGTTTGTAATAAAGCTCCAGTTTATTTTGGTGATCCCTGCCTTAATGATATAAAACAATATGGCAAGCAACGGTATTACACACGAAGCTGAAAGCACCACTGTCAGTGCCTGAAATGCCGTGCTTTTTCCAATTCTATACTTGATTCTTGTGCTCATGTGTCTTTTTGTCTGCGGCTGGGTATATTTTATTATTTGAAAAACTCAGGTTCTTTAAACACTCTTTCGTCCTTTCGATCTTTTTAGCGCGAGTACTAGTTGGAGAACTTTGTGATAATTTTCTTACCAATAATATTGATAACCACAGTCACGAAAAATAATACAAGACCTAATTCAATAAGAGCAGCATTATACACATGCTTATCAGCCTCTCCTAACTCATTTGCAATTACGCTCGCCATTGTGTTGCCGGTGGAAAAAATATTCTGGGGCATTGAAGTTGTATTACCAATTACCATGGTCACCGCCATAGTCTCACCGAGCGCACGACCAAGAGAAAGCAATACACCGGCAAACAACCCTGAGCGCGTATAAGGAATAATTACACTCCTGATCACTTCCCAACGGGTAGCACCCAATGAATAGGCAGCTTCCTTTAATGACGAAGGCACCATTTGTATCATGGACCTGCCCAGCGAGGCTGAATAAGGTATGATCATAATGGCCAATATGAGTGAGGATGTAAAAATACCATACCCAACAGGGGGCACATGTATTACTGTCTCCAGCTTCTGCACCATGGGAACCATCACTGCCAGACCCCAGAAACCATAAATAACCGATGGCACAGCAGCAATAAGCTCTACAGCATTTTTCAGTAAGTCCGGCATCCAGCCCTTAGGGTAATACTCGCCGAGGAAAATGGCAACAGCAAAGGAAAAAGGAACAGAAATAAGTAATGCAAGGAAGGATGTAAGTAACGTTCCCAATAGGAAGGGGAGGGCACCGTAGATGTCGCGTACCGGATCCCAGGTTTTACCCCAGAGATACCCAACCCCCAACGCCTTTAACGATGGCACTGATTGTACAATAAGTGTAATAAGGATACCCAGTACAAGCACCACCATACACAGGCTGACGATCACCAGTGACCGCCTGAACACACTTTCAGTCCTAATCTGTCTGTGAGAGCGCTTCTCTCTTCCGGCTGTTTTCACGTTCTTTTGAGTGGCATTAGACGTAATTACCCGCAGCGAAGGTTCACTACGGGTAACTACGGTATTATCTAAAGATGTTTCCATTAAATGATTGTTGCTGATTATTGTAAAACCGGCTTGCCTTCATAAGTAACCGTTTTCAGCAACGCATCTCCAACGCTAACAGCCTTTGCAGAAAGCGGGGCATAGTTAAGTGGTGAGCTGTACTGCTGACCATCATGAACCATCCACTGAATCATAGTCAGCATTTTCTTAACCTTGTCAGCTGAACGGTTATTGTACTTCTGCTCAGTGTAAATAATAACCCATGAAAGACCACTGATAGGGTAACCATCAGCTGCTTCTGTATTAGTCAAAGAAACTTTGCCATCAGCAGGAATTTCAATATTTGCTGCTGCAGTTACGCTGGAAATAGAAGGTGTGATAAAGGCACCTGCTTTGTTCTGCATTTTTGCATAAGCCATACCATTCTGAATTGCATAAGCCAACTCAATGTAACCTATAGAACCCGGAGTCTGCTTGATAAGACCGGCAACACCTTCGTTACCCTTACCGCCCAAACCTGCAGGCCAGTTAACTGAAGAACCCTTACCAACCTTGGTTTCCCAATCCTTGTTCACCTTAGTAAGGTAAGTAGTAAAGATATTTGAAGTACCGCTACCATCAGAACGGTGTGCGATCGTGATATCTAATGCAGGCAATTTCACGCCTTTGTTGATCGCTGCAATTTTTGCGTCATTCCATTTCTTAATGTTGCCGAGGAATATGTTTGCCAAAACGTCTGGAGTCAGCATCAATGTATCCTTAACGTCTGGCAGGTTGTAGCTCAATACTACTGCACCTGCAGTTACCGGAATATGAACTGCTGCGCCGGTTAATGCCTTCGCCTGGTCATCGCTCAACGGAGCATCAGATGCACCAAAATCAACCGTTTTGTCAGTCAGAGCCTTGATACCACCACCTGAACCAATTGATTGGTAATTAACTTTAAGCCCGGTGTTTTTGTTGTATTCTGAAAATTGCTTTGAGAACAAAGGATTATCAAATGTACTACCAGCACCCAAAATGGTGTTGTCTTCTCCCTTTGAAGCACTGCTATCAGCTCCCGATCCTGAACCTGATCCGTTACAACTTGTCAGCATCATACCACCGGAAATTGTCAATGCCAGTGCCGCAAGGGCCAAATTTTTCATCAATTTCATAACTTATTTTTTACTTTTAAATTTTTGTTTAGTTGTTTTTTATTTTCCGTAAATATAAAAGAAGGTAATGCGATATACTGCATCGGTACCCTTCGAGGCGCTCGCATTAGCGTTAAGACTGTATTTGTCGGCAGAAAGAGCACAGTCATAGGTATTTAACCATACGTTTGGCATAATATGCACATTTTTAACCGGAGTAAAGTCGAAACCAAAGGTTACAAACTGTTCCTTAGTGGTTGGGTCATACTGTGGCGTGAGCGACTGATATTTTACTGCACCCAATGCAGCGTCACCAGTTACATTACTCAAATTGCCGCTAGGGTCATAATTGTCATAACGGGCAAAGAAACCAACTTTGTCTTTGTAAACTCTTCCCTTAGCAAATGCAGAGAAGATCATAGCTTTATTGGTGCGATAATATGTTTTGCCATCTTTTCCGGTTACCTGAAGATCACCCATGATTGTATTCATAGCGGCTTCTACGCCAACGGTGAATTTTGGTACGGTATAACCAACAAATAACTTGGTCATTGCACGGTCGTGATGAAACTGGCCAGCCTTTTGAGCAACTACATTAGTCCAGTTAAGTTTCTGGTAATCCTGATAAAGGTCAACCACCAGTTTCTTGTTCATGAACTTGGCGAAAAGGTCTCCATAAAACGCCTTGAACATGTCATTTTCCGGCCTTGCGCTCTGCCCATTCGCCACCATAGCTATATATCCGAAATTTCCGTTTTTATCGAATGTGCCCTGTAATGCAGCACCGAAATCGAATGAAGGAGTACGCCTGATATCAATTGCAACCCTTTCAATAGCACGATAACCCCACAATTCTTCTGAAGTTTGCGCATTTTTTCCGGTTTTAGCGTAGCCGGGTGTATTAAACTGACCAATTACAAGGTCGGCATTTTTATAAATATTCTTCCAGCGTACGTTTGCTATTTTTACATAAGGGGCAAACTTATTATCTGCAAGCACGTCCCCCGTACCCTGTCCTAACACTCCGGCTGCGATATCATCTTCCGCAGCCAATACGAATTCAGCAGAAAACTTAGGTGAAATCTCGTAATTGTAACCGAGGTAAACACGGCGAAACTGAAACAAATTGGAGTTAACGGGAATCCTGGTGTACTGATTGCTACCACCGCGGCCTCCACCATTTATTGTATCGCCCGATCCTTTGTAGGCAAGATCACCAAAAGCGTAGCCCCATAATTTACCGCTTGGAACAAATTCCGGAGCAGAAGCAGGGGTTTCACCAACAGCCATTGCAGGTGGTGTAGAAGATTGTGCCAGGGCTGCACCAGCCAACGGAAGACACAATGCGAAACAAGTACTAACCTTAAATAAAAATTGCCTCATTTTTAAATATCTTTAAATTTTAGGCAAAGGAAGCCCACTAGGATTACTCCTATGTTACCGCAATATTAATTTAATGTTAACACCCCTGAGTGTTCTAACAGAGTGCAAAGAAATTAAAGCAACATTAAGGGAATGCTAAGGCAACATTAAGCCATTGTTATTAATGTCACGGCTTTGTCATTAAACGGAACAAAACGACAATTTGAGGGCCGGAAAACCCTACAAAAATTAGAATGGAACACTATTTGACGAAATATGACAGAAAAGCCTAAAACAACGCCTGCCTTTGAAAAGCACGATAAGAGGGTAAAACTTCTTGCTCTGGCGCAGCATTTCAACAGCAGGAATACCGAACGAGTTGCTAACATTATGCAACATTAAAGCATCTATTTCTTACTCACAAAAGCTGTGTTTACTCTTTTTTCTTGGCTATTAGATGCACCATGCCATTAATAGACTTATGTTCCAAAACATCCATGTCATTTTCCTCAAGCAGAGACTCCACATATTGCGGTGAAACCCGGAGCTTGAAGTAGGAACTGTCCTTCAACTTCCAACCATGGGCTGTTTTATAATGCAATAAGTCCGTGACTTTCACAGAAAGTGGCTCATAAAAAAGGCAGCAGGTAAGGATTTTGTCTTCATCACTTTTAACTTGGAGAAATTTTGCATCGCCGGGAGGCTCATGGGTATAGTCCCGAAACGAGAGTACCAGACGACCATGGGGAGAAAGTACTTCTGCACAATCGAGCAGCAAAACTTCCAGTTCCTCAAAAGTATCGAGATGGGTGAGCGTATCACCCATGCACGTAATGAGCTCTGGCCTTGGTTCGGCATGATCCCTGAGTGCTGTTATATTATCATTTACAGGTATTACCGAAAGCCCCCTGCTGTTTGTAACAAGTTCATTCAGGAGGTGCTGATTAAAATCTATTGCCTTGACAGAATACCCCAAACGTGCCAGTGATACCGCATGCATGCCATGACCTGCACCCAGGTCTATTGCAGCTCCGTTAGTAAGCGGACGGATTCCATGCTCTTCAAAAAATGATTGCTGTTGCCTTTGCCCAGTCTCAAAGTCGCCTGTCATCCAGGAATAAAGTTCACCCAAATGACTATCATAGTGTTCCTTAGCCGTCATAAATGCAATGGTTTATTGTCATATTGCACGCTTAATGTAGGTTAAAGTCGTGCTATTCAGTTTTTATCATATGCAAAAACCGTGCCCCCGAAGCTGTAACTACTCTTACCAGATAATGCCCGGTGGGTATTCCCGGTGGAAGCTGTATACTTCTATGCAATACACCTTGCACAGGCTGAACATCACAGGTGTACATAACCTTGCCAGTCATATCCGCAACTGAAACATGAATAGCCTCCCCATTATTTCCTCCAACCCTGCCAGTTAGTTCAAAACTACCTGTATTAGGATTAGGGGAAATGGCCATACCGAAGACCATATCACTATTATCTGCAACTCCCAAAAAGACAGGGTCTATGACAATGGTATTCGTATGGTTAAATGGTGACAATGCACAGGGAATATTACAACTCACAACACAAAACACTGTATCTCTTTTTAACACATCGAGCGCATAACTGGAATTGGTGGCTCCGGAAACGGGAGTTCCATTGCGAAACCATTGGTATAACGGTGCCGACCCGCATAAAGTGAGATTAGCTGTAAATGTAATAACCTCTCCAGGGTAAGTAGCAGTATCAGCCGGACTGGCAAGAATGCTCGCTACCGGTATCAGGGGAGGGTTAGTATGAAAAGTAATCGTATCGCCCGCCACGGTATCCGCTAATGCACATTGATAATTGCTGATGAGTACACAGTGTATTGCGTCTCCGGCCAGAGGACTATAGGCAAACGGATTTCCAGTTCCAATCAGTGTAGCTGATCTTCTCCATTGAAAAACCGGTGCCGACCCACCGTTTAACGGCGTAGCCACAAATGTAACCAGGTCACCCACACAAATATTGGAATCTGGGACTAAAAGGGTAGAAACAGAAGGCATAACCATGGTAGATACTGTGACGGTTCTGCTAACAGTAGTACCTCCACAGGCATTGTATACCGTATAATAAATGGTATCAACCCCGGGAGCAATACCGGAAACCGTCCCTCCTGTCACAGAGGCAAAACCATTGCTTGCAGACCAGGTCCCCCCTGAGGTGGTATCTCCAAACATTATCATCTCTCCTTGGCAAACTACAGCCGGTCCGGTAATTGCTCCAACGACAGGCAGGTGGCCAATAGAAATTACTTTTCTGGCGACCGCAGTGCCGCAAGTGGTATTTACTGTATAATATACTGTGTCGCTCCCTGATGCAATTCCTGTAACAACACCGCCCGAAATGGTAGCATGAGCGTTGGATACTGTCCATGCACCTCCCGAAATGGTATCAGTTAAGGAAATTGAATCACCCGGACAAACAGACGAGAGCCCATTAATTCCCCCTGCATTAGGCAAGGGAATTATTGTAAGCAATCGGGTGACCGTGGTTGTTGCACAAATACCGGCGACCGTATAACTTATTGTATCGGTTCCGGCTGCGACACCATGAACAACTCCGGACGAAGAAACAACCGTGGCCAATGAGGGTGTGGAACTCGCCCAGGTTCCGCCAGAAATACTGTCTGTAAGCGTGATAGATGCTCCGGTGCATACACTTAGCGGTCCGGCAATACTACCAACCATTGGTGGACCTATAACAGTGACGGGGTAATTGATTGTAGCTGCTCCGCAAGAATTACTAAATGAATACCCAATAGTATCAGTACCCGGGGTTATGCCGGAAACAACTCCTGAAGCAGAAATTGAAGCATGGGTATTGGTGACTGCCCAGGTGCCCCCTGTAGCGGACGGTGTAAGCGTAATCCCCGCCCCGGGGCAAACGGATGAAGACCCGGAGATTGAAATATGCGATGGCAATGGATTAATTACAAGTGGGAAAATTGCAATTGCACTGCCACAAATATTGGATACTGTATAATTAATTGTGTC
>CANCOG010000078.1 GCA_947379685.1 Flavipsychrobacter stenotrophus
CTTACGCTCCCTTGAAAAGTAAACAAGATTGCAACTTGGCGGCTTGGCGCGAAACTTTCAAAGCTGCAAAAGACGCATACGCTCCTGCACGAAATTATTTTTCAATGATTTCTCCCCGTTTTTTCGTTGGTTTGCACTATGGTGACGTAATGGGTGAAAACAACCCAATGGCTGAAGAGATTATTCCCAACCCAACTCATTTGGGACATGCCTGCAGGTGAAGAACCCGCCGTCTACATAACTTTTGACGATGGCCCGCACCCTACAGCAACACCATTTGCGCTCAAACAGCTGAAGGAATATGACGCAGGGGGCACTTTCTTTTGTGTGGGTAATAATGTTGGCCTGCACCCTGCTATTTATAAAGATATTTTAGCCGCGGGTCACAGCACCGGCAACCATACACAAGACCATATTAACGGCTGGCACACCAACAACTATACCTACCTGAAAAATATTGCAACTGCCGCAAGGTCCATACACACACGTAATTTCAGACCACCTTACGGCCGCATAAAGCTATCACAGGTTAGAAAACTCATCAGGGCTATACCCGCCTGGAAAATCTATATGTGGGATATACTCAGCGGCGATTTCGACAAAAATATTTCACCGGAACAATGCGCTGCAAACGTAATTACCCATATAAAACCCGGCTCCATCGTTGTGTTTCACGATAGCGAAAAAGCCTGGGAGCGCATGAGCTACGCCCTTCCAAAAGTTTTACAGTATTGCCGCGAAAAAGGCTGGAAAATAAAAGCACTCCCTAAATAACAACTATGTTTACAGATACACATTCCCATTTATACGACAGTAAATTGGTAGCTGACCCACTTCAAATACCCAGGGCAATTGAAGCCGGAGTCACAAAAATGCTCATGCCCAATTGCGACAGCGGTACCATTGAAGTTATGCTTGAACTGGCAACCCAGTGGCCCGAAAACTGCTTTCCGATGATGGGGCTGCACCCAACCTATGTAAAGGAAGACTTCCACAACGAACTGGCTATTGTAAAAGAATGGCTGGCAAAACGAAAGTTTGTTGCTGTAGGTGAAATTGGCCTCGACTATTACTGGGACATCACTTTCAAAGCCCAGCAACTGGAAGCCTTCGAAACCCAGATAGATCTTGCGCTGGAATACAATCTGCCCATCGTCATTCACAGCCGCGAATCAACTGCTGACTGTATTGAAGTTGTAAGGCGAAAACAGAATGGTAACTTAAAAGGTGTTTTTCATTGCTTCGGTGGCACTTTAGAGGAGGCCCGGCAAATAATGGAACTTGGTTTCTATATGGGTATTGGCGGAGTTGTAACGTATAAAAACAGCGGCCTTGCCGAGGTAATTAAAGAAATTGGACTTACTCACCTTATATTGGAGACCGATGCCCCTTACCTCGCTCCTGTACCCAACCGTGGCAAACGCAATGAAAGCAGCTACATTCCCTTTATTGCCCAAAAAATTGGCGACTTACTCGGCATTTCAGCAGAAGAAGTAGGGAAAGTAACAACGGTAAATGCTGCGGCCTTGTTCGGAACACTTTGATTTTATCACCCGGCATTACCAGGGTTCACCAACTTTACAGGTGCCTGTCTGCCCGCCAGACCACTTTCTTCTTTCTAAACCGTTGAACTGCTATTCCCTTTACCCCAAGCCACTGGACCCATAATTTCATCATGGGTCCAATGGCTTTGAGGCATCCCGAAGCCCATAACAAACTCAACGCACCATTGTCCATTGCTCGTCAGCAATCGCTCCCCAGTTTGTTTTAAAAAAGCGGCTCCAGAGAGTTTTCGGTTACGACAGACTTAAGCAAGCGGTCCAATCCGTTATAGGTTGCCCTGTAGAGGAACGCAGCCATACTAATTCTTCTTACTCCACATTCCGTCAGTTCCTTGACCGATGGTAGCTTTGGTGTACCTACAATGTTTAATGGTAATGAAATTGACCCGGCAATTTCTTTTATGGTAGTCGGGTCAGATACACCGGTAACAAATAACCCATCCGCGCCCGCATCACGATAACGTTTAGCCCTCGCAATGGTAGTCTCGAGAGGAGAAGCTACTTTCTGCAAAAAACCATCTGTCCGTGCATTGATGAATATCCCGAGATTGTTTTTTTCGAGATGGTTTTTAATGCTACTCAACTTTTTCAGGTAGATCTCCTCCCCTTGCGCATCTTCAAGATTAATACCTGCCACACCTATGTCAGCCAGCCTTTGAATATTCACTTCAAGCTCGTTTATGTTATCGGTATATCCACGTTCCAGATCCACGGACAAAGGAATTTTTGTGCTGGCTTTTATACGTTGTACAACATACAGTAGTTCGCTAAACGGCATCTTTTCACCGTCTTCATAACCCAAGGAATTTGATATTGCACCACTCGATGTACCTATAGCTGCAAATCCATTTTGCTCAATCAATTGCGCGCTCTTTACATTCCAGGCATTGGCAAGCAGCAAGGGTGTTTCCTTGTAGTGCAGGTCGTAAAACGTCTTGTAGTTATTCATGGTTATATTCTTGATGTTGAACTCGTTTGTGACACTTTCGCTTGAACTTAGAATACATCAACACCCTTGCCAGTAGTGATCAGGCTGTATAAACTCTTTTCAATCAGCTGCCCCCAGGCGCCCGAACAGCCCCCATAACATTCAATTGCAGGTACCAAGCCCTCGTGGGTGAATGTGATCTTGGTCATGCCATCAACCTCCGACAGGTCAAAAATGATTTTGGTATCAACCCATTCATTTTTGTCAGCTACGAAGTTGATCTTGCTTTCCGTAACCAGCCAAACTACTTTCTTATCGGTAACGAGTTCTACCACTTTTTGTTTCGAAAAGTGTACATCGCCCATTTGATACGAAAACTCGTCGTTGAGTTTATCCGTGTTGCCGGCAATTTTTCCTTGCCACCAGCCGCGAACATTATTAATGGCTTCGAAGGCATCTGCCGGTGATTTGTCTACAACTGTCGATGTCGTAAAATTCTTTTCTTGTTGCATATTGTCTGATTTATATTATTTGTTAGGTAACCCCCATTTTTTTACTAATTCAGCGTTGAGCCCACCTTCCTTTCCATTAGGCTTGCCCTTTCCTGTTGTTATTAAACTCTTCAAGCTCCCTTGTATATAGCCCGACCATGCATCGTTACATACAGCATAGCACTCGTATTCAGGCACTAACCCTTCATGGGTGAAAATGACCCTGGTTTTGTCGCCATCAGGCATCAACTCAAAAATCAATTTCGTACCCACCCACTCCGATTTGTCTTTTACAAAATTGAATTCGTTCTCAACTACCTGGTACACCAATTTCTTATCAGCAACCATCTCTATCAACTTGACTTTGCATAAATGAACATCCTTGTAGTGATAAAAGAATGTTTCATTGAGTTTGTCGGTTTTACCCTCAATTTCTTCCGACCACCATGCACGAAAGTCCATAATTGCATTAAAGGCAGTTGACGCATTTTGTTCAACGACGATAGTAGATGTAAAATCTCTTTTTTCCATAACTATTTTCTTTGTTTGTTTGTTATTCCCTTGAGACGACGCTTGTTGGCCATAGCTATCCATTGCTATGCAAAAAACAATTGTCGACAACAGGCTGATTCCTTTCATTTTATTAAAAATTCTGAAAATTAAAGTAGCGTTGCAACAGCAAGCTTCTTGTAAATGATTTTGTTCTTTCTGTTTATGGAGCATCGTGCGCATGTCTGCCGTTGTCTACCACAAATTTATTGGCTTAAATGGGCATTTGACATCTACAAATTGGACATTCTGAGGGGTTAATTTGGATAACTTATTTTTACTGTACATAAATCAACGCTACTTGTAGCTCGCATTGCCCGTTTGCATTGTGGCATATAGTTTATGCCCGGCTGCAGCACAGCATTTAGCGGCCAACCAGCCGAACCCACTGCTTGTTCCGTTAATTAAAATGATTTTCCTTTTCATGCCTTTTAAGTTTTATCTTATAGTTTCCAGGCAAAATTAGCGTCTGTGTATTGCACCTAACGGGTGTAAAATAGACATTGTTGCAGGTCGATTTGGACAACATTTTTTGATACCTTTGCGAAAAAAACTATGGAGCGTGTTATTATTATTGCCCCCCAGGGCAAGGCAAACCTCAGTAGCATATCTGGCCCTTTTGAGATACTTAGTAAAGCAAACGCATATTGGAAACGAAAAAGTAACCGGCCCAAAATCAATTTATCTATCGCTGGCTTTGTAAAAGAAGTAAAACTTGACGGCGGCTTATTTTCCGTGCACCCGGAAGACATCACTCAAATTGAAAAGGCCGACCTGATCATCATCCCTTCAATTAACTATGATGAGCACCTTATTAAAGATAACAGCTTGCTCATTAACTGGATAAGGGATCAATATAAAGAAGGAGCAGAAATTGCAACCATGTGCTCCGGTGCATTTTTGCTTGCGGCCACTGGGTTGCTTGAAGGAAAAAGCTGTTCAACGCATTGGAACCTGGCAGATAAATTCCGGAAGACATTCCCAAACATCCACCTTCAGGAAGACAAATTAATTACAGCCGACAGGGGCATATACACCAATGGAGGGGCTTACTCTTTCCTGCATTTGATGCTATTCTTAGTTGAGAAATATTTTGACAGGGAGACCGCAATATACTGCTCCAAGATATTTCAAATAGATATGGACAGAACGTCGCAATCTCCATTCTTCATTTTTGAAACGCAAAAAAATCATGGCGACGAGTTGATCGGTCATGCGCAAACCTATATTGAGGAAAATCTGGGTGAAAAAATCTCTTTCGAAGGCCTCGCCTTAAAACTCGCAACAAGCCGAAGAAATTTTGACCGTCGGTTCATCAAAGCCACTGGCAACACCCCCGTAGAATACTTGCAAAGAGTCAAAGTAGAAGTCGCAAAAAGCAATCTGGAAAAAGGGCGAAAGAGCATTTTTGAGGTTATGGATGAAGTTGGTTATTCCGACGAGAAAGCCTTCCGGGAAGTATTCAAAAAAATCACAGGAATGTCCCCACTCGAATACAAGGAAAAATTCAACAGGGAACCTGCATTGGCTTAATGCAGTAAAAATATATCCACCTTAGGAACGTTGATAAAATAAAGTACACCAAATGGCGAAGTTATTTTTCTTTTATGCGAGGCGAAAAATCTGCGAATAGTGAACTATTTAAAGACTTTTTCAACGAAGCAGAAATGAAAAAGAACAAGTCAGTTGGTGTACTTTATTCTATCATCGTTCCTTAGAGGCTGAATGAGCTCAACTACACTTAAGTGAGGTAATTCTCTGGCTTAATACTATTCTCTCTGCAGGCGAGTGTAGTAATTCGATCGCAGCCTGAAAATTCGCAATTGCTTTACTATTGTTAACATCTGTATAGAGCTCACCCAGGAGTGAATGATAGAGGTAATTGCCATTTAAGGCTATTTTTTCTGCTTCTTCTATGGCTTTTTCTTTACCATGTACTATGCTTAGTGCATATGTTCTATTCAGCGCAGCTATCGGTGAATATTCTAGCACGAGCAAATAGTTATAAAATTGCAGTATATGCACCCATTTCTTGTCTATATCATCTGAGCGGGTATGCCAATATGCTATTCCCGCCTCTATATGAAATTTTGACAGAACATCACCATACGAAGCTTTATTAAGGTAAAATTCTCCCTTTGCTATCAGGTCCGTATCCCACAGGGCTTTATCCTGATTCTGGTACAGAATTGTTTCACCCTTTACATTGCTCCTTGCATCAAATCTTGACGATTGAAAGCACATCAGCGCGTACAATGCATTAATATAGGGTTGGTTTGTCTGTTCATTTTCTATAAGTAAAAGCGAAAGCCTCATGGCCTCCGAACAAAGATCTTTTCGCAAAGTCGTGTTGCTGCCTGCTGAGTAGTAACCTTCATTGAACAGCAAATACAGCGTCATAGAAACTTCAGGTAATCGGTGATCAATTTCTGCCAAAGTAGGTTGTTCGACCCTGATTTTTTCTAACCTGAGTTTTTGCTTCGCGCGTTGCAGGCGTTTGTAGATATTCTTTGTGTTGGTCAAAAACGCCTGTGCTATTTCATCAACTCCGAAACCGCAAAGAAGGCTTAAAGCTAAGCCAATCTGAGCCTCCGGAGGATTACCCGGATGGCACACGACAAACATCATGGCTAATTGGCTATCATTAATATTTTTGCTGGAAAGGTCAATATCAATCTCTTCTATATCACTTTTCGGCTGCAATGTTTGATCAGACACTATTTTCGAAAAGACCTTATTACGTTTCAAATAATCGCGGGTTTTATTTTTCGCAACTGTGTAGAGCCACGCAACAGGCTCCGCAGGTACACCTTTCAATCCCCACAATTCAGAGGCAGTGAGAAAAGTATCGCTAACAATATCTTCTGCTACCTCAATGTGTTCGATTCCAAACAGGCGGATTAAAACGGAAACCATCTTTCGGTATTCCGCTCTGAATAAATGTGGTATCAGCTCTGTTTGTTTCATAAAAATGGGTGCCTTCGTAAATATACAAAGGCACCCAATACTGTTGGCGATTTATAATTGATTGACTTCCCGAATCTCAACATTCCCACCGAAGGTAAGCCCCGGGCAGCTTTCTGCTAATTTCGTGGCTTCATCCATAGATGCTGCTTTTACAATACTGTAACCAGATATAAATTCTTTGATTTCTGTGTATGGCCCGTCTGAAACCACTCCACCCGGCCGCAAAACTCTTCCGGCAGGGAACAGTCTATTCCCTCGTTCTGCCAGTTTGTTTTGCGCTGCTATCCCTCCTATCCAATCCATCCATTGCTGCGTTACCGCCTGCAAATCTTCCGGAGAACGGTTAGCCATAGCCTGTGTTGTATCTTCATCAATTCTGTAAATAAATAAGTAGTCTTTCATGTTTTTTGATTTTTTATTGTTTGGTTTTAAAAATAATTGTGTTGTTGTCAATTTACGTTAGCAAGTGTGCGGATAGTATGAAGTGACAGTTGCTTAACTCAACTCCACTTCCGCCCTTCGATAATGAATGATATGCGCACCTGAATTTAAATGGTGATGATCAACATACTCAAGTTTTTTAGGTTCTGCCAGTACTCGCTTGTTAAAGAAACGAGCATCGCCATTTCCAGCGATCAGCGGTTGAATATTGAAATAATAGTCGTCCACCAAGTCCATTTCTATCAATGATTCAACCACAGTTAGGCTGCCGAAAGTGAGTAAAGCGCCTTCGGTATTATCCTTTAATGACTTGATTTTTTTAAACTCAAGTTCATTTACTATTTCTGAATTATTCCAGGTAGTTTCCGACAACGTCGATGAAAATACAATTTTCTGAATGTCGTGTAATGATTGAGCCATTTTCTTTACCCAATCCGGACTCTCCTTATCCCGCAGCCTTTCTGGCCATCTCTCCTGAAATAGCTCAAACGTAGTTCGGCCAAATAAAACCACCTCGGAAACTGACAACAAAGAATGTGCAAATTCGAAGAATTCAGGATCAATAATTACATGCTGCGATTCCGCGAAACAATCAGGTGTAATACTGATCAAAACTATTACTTTTCCCATGTTGAATCGATTTGAATCTTATTGAACATTTTGAATTTCCCGGACTTCTATAGTTGCGTTCGTCTCTAATATCGGGCATGCCCTGGCAATGTCAACCGCAGCATCGATATCATTTGCAAGTACAATCGTACATCCTCCTACAATTTCACTTTCCCGGCCGTATGCACCATCGATAACCGTCCTTTCCGAACCAATTACCTGCCTGCCGTGGCGTTGCATGGGTTCACTGGCCACATGGAGTCCTTTTGCAGTAAGGTCAAGTACCCAACTGATCATTTTTGTTTTTAAGGCGTCTAACGCCTCAGCCGACTGGTCTGGTTTATAGACCTCGCTGCCTCTGAATAACAGAATGAATTTATTCATTTTCGAAATAGTCTTTAGCTTGTAAAAACTAATGACGATTGAAAAATGAAATTTCGACAAACTTCTTTCACTTTTTTTTAAAAAAAGCTGTCTGGGTGGTCGATTTAGCCTTTGGGGCACACCCCGATAATACTTTCATCCCACTGGCCCAAGTGTTAAGCCCGGCACACTCGCATCTAATGTCTGATAGGGTCGTACGGGCAATGATATTGACTAAACAGGATTTTCTTTGCGGCCTTGCTTAAAATTAACCGAAGTAAGATTGAATAAACTGGGAACTGCGTCTTTGCGCGAAACCTCAAATCAATGACATTGATTTTGCGGGGCAATATCGTGACACCTATGAAACCATATAAATTCGCCAAAACCCTATTTCAAACGACCGACAAAAAGCCCGCCGATCCAAAACCGCAAGTTTGCGCGAGAAAACACATTCGTTATACTACAGTATATACCTGAGCTATCTAACATCCATCACCTTATCAGTGTCAGCGCCCCCTTATAAGTCCTGTCAGTGCCGTCAGAATGTGCTGTGATTACCTGGTAATAATAAACACCCATGTCCTGAGGCACTCCATTGGTCACACCATCCCAGCCACCTGCTATATCAGCAGTGTGAAAAACGAGCTGCCCCCAACGGTTGAAAATGCTGAAATCGACAAGCTTAGTATGTTTAAGCCGTAACCTGAATACATCGTTGAGTCCGTCACCATTAGGCGTGAAAGCCGAAGGAACAATATCGGTATCATCAAAAATGACATCAATGGCAACAATAGCCGAGTCTAAACATCCTTGCTTATCGTACCCATGCACAACATAGGTTACAGGAACTGTAGGCATTGCAATCGGATTATTAATGTTTGGGTTCGATAGAGTTCCGTCGTTTGGTGTCCAGTAATACGTAACTGCTCCACCCGCATTCAACTGAATGCTGTTCCCAAACTGTACGGACTGCCCCGGGGTCACATTTATGAGATGAAACGGAGGATTGGGATTGGGGGTAATGGTAACGATTTGGGTTACAGAATCATCGAAGCAAATGGAATTATTGGCCAGCAGTTTCACCACATAGTCTGAATTGACACCATAGGAGGGCGGGTAAACGTGTATTGGGTTATTTAAGGTCGTTTCATGCAGTGTGGTCCCATCTCCAAAATACCAGTGAAAGTTGCTGGCATAAACCGAAGTATTGGTAAATTCTACAGTGTCTTTCGAACAGCCATATTTAACCGTATATTCAAATCCGGCAATGGCATTATCCAACACAATAACCACTATTGAGTCCCTGGGGCTTTCGCACCCATTTACTGTTGTAGACACATACCAGGTAGTGGTACTCACTGAAGCGGTGGAGGGAACTGGTGCTGTTGCGGTACCGGTTCCTCCGGTCAATGTAGTGTACCATAAAAGACCGGAACCTGATGCGGTCAATGCCGTTGCAGTTGCAGTTGTGCAGTAAGTTACGGGTGAAGTAACAGCCGGAGGTGCAGGTATCGGGTGAATATTAACAGTAACCACAGCCGTATTAATGCAACCATTGGCATCTATACCCGTTATGGTATAGTGTGTAGTTGTAACAGGACTTGAAAGAACAGTCGCACCTGTACTTGCGCTCAATCCCGTAGCCGGCGACCAGGAATACGTTGAGGCCCCGGTAACAGAAAGTGTTGCGCTGGAGCCGGCACAAACATCAACTGGAGAAGTAATAGAAATTACAGGTAAGTCATTTACTGTAACAGTCCGCATTGCAGAACCTGAGCAGCCATTGGCATCCACCCCGGTGACACTATAGGTTGTCGTGACTGTGGGGCTTGCAACCACAGCTGCTCCGCTCGTCGCCGACAATGTAGCTGCCGGTGACCATGAATAGGTTGTGGCCCCTCCCGCCGAAAGGCTTACCGTGCTACCCTGGCATATTCCAACCACAGCCGGAGCGATTGTAATAACTGGCAGGGCATTTACAGCAATTGTCTTTGTAGCTGAAACTGTGCCGCATGCATTGGTCACCGAGTAACTTAAAGTGACGGATCCGGCTGAAACACCGGTAACCACACCACCGCTGGTAATAGTCGCTACACTCGTGCTGCCGCTGCTCCACACCCCACCCGAAACCGTTGAACCCAGTGTAACATTGCTGCCAGCGCATACCGAGGCTGGCCCCGACAATGTACCCGGAACGGCAGGGGGAATTACAGTGATTACCTTT
The DNA here is from genome assembly GCA_947379685.1 of Flavipsychrobacter stenotrophus. Classification (GTDB taxonomy): domain Bacteria; phylum Bacteroidota; class Bacteroidia; order Chitinophagales; family Chitinophagaceae; genus Flavipsychrobacter; species Flavipsychrobacter stenotropha_B. Next base: position 10,138 of record CANCOG010000078.1, read on the forward strand.
ATGGCAACACCCGTTCCGCAAGACGAAGTAACAGAATACTTAATAGTATCAACACCAGCTGAAACACCAGTAACCACACCACCAGATGTAATGGTTGCGATTGAAGTATACACGCTGCTCCAGGTCCCTCCGGAAACAGAACTAGTGAGAGTAATTGTGGCGCCGCTACAAACAGTCGAAGAACCGGAAATACTGCCTGCGCTCGGAGTTGATGATACGGTTATGGAAGTAACAACAAAGCAGCCGGTAGGTAATCTGTAAGTAATTATTGCTGTCCCAGCCGAAACACCGGTCAGCACACCCGTCGAAGAATTAATTGTAGCAACACCCGTTGCAGACGAAGACCAGGTGCCACCCGAAACAGAATCTGTAAGTGTTACCGTAGCACCGGGACAAAGATTGGTAGTTCCACCTATTACAGAAGGCATCGGGTTCACGGTCTCAGTATCGGTTACCGTACATCCTGGCCCAAGGGAATAAGTAATAATAGCGTGCCCGGTAGACACTCCTGTTAACACACCGGTTGAATGTACAATTGAGGCGATCGAAGTATCAGAACTGGTCCATAAACCTCCAGATGTGCTGTCAGTCAAAGTCACAGCAGATCCCACACAAACCGAATCAGGCCCCACAATGATTGAAGGGGGCAAGGCAGTTACCCTGCGAACAACCATATTGAATGCATCCGTAACATAAAAACTACCGCACGAGTCCAGTGTAACTCCCCAGCATTGGTTGAGACGGGCCGAAGTTGCCGGGCCGCCATCGCCAGTATACCCTGCTGTTCCGGTCCCAGCCACCGTAGTGATAATTCCTGAAGTAGAAATTTTACGAACCACATAATTATAAGAATCGGTAAAATACAAATTACCCGTCTTATCAACCCTTATTTCAGCCGGATAGTACAACCTGGCTGCAGTTGCAGGCCCGCCATCACCAGTATATCCTACTGTGCCAGTGCCAGCAATAGTTGAAATAATACCCGAGGAATTAACCTTGCGGATCTTGCAATTGAGTTGATCAGCCAGGTAAATATTCCCGAATGTATCTATGTCAACAGAGGTAGGTTGGTAAATCGTCGCAGCTGTTGCTGGTCCTCCATCACCGCTGCTGCCTGCAGCGCCGGTACCTATTACAGTGCTTATTATCCCTGAAGTATTTACCTTTCTTACCCTCTGATTGGTATAATCAGCCAGATAAAGATTGCCATAACGATCGGGAGTGGTCAATACGGTCATTATCCTGGCTGCGGTTGCAGGCCCGCCATCTCCGCTATATCCACCTGATCCGTTACCCGCGAAAGTAGTAATGACATTAAAGGTATCCACCTTCCTTACCCTGTAGTTTCCCTGGTCGCCGATATAAATATTTCCATTCAGGTCTATTGATATTCCGTTTGGAGCCGACAATCGGGCGGCAGATGCAGGCCCGCCATCTCCCGAAAACCCCGCAGAACCTGTTCCGAATACAGTAGAAATAACCCCTGAGCTATTTATTTTGCGCACTACATTATTGTAATAGTCCGTAAAGTAGATTTCATGGTTCTTACCAATGATCAGGTGCGCCGGGTTATGAAGTCGTGCAGCTGTTGCCGCACCTCCGTCGCCAGAGTAACCTGACGAACCATTCCCCGCAATAGTGGTAATAATTTGTGCATGCGCTGTGGAACCCGCAAGGGCGTACAGTAATAATAAAAAGATTGAACGGAGAATCTGGTGAAATTGGGTGTACATAATCTAAATTTCAAAGGTGACAAAGGTTACAAAAACAACAATAAGCTATTCCTGCCTTACGATAAGTAAATACGGTATTCAAATTTAATCATTTTAATGAATATCCACCAATATGCGACATAATATTTAGCCTAAATCCATATTGTTCTGTCCCATCCAATTTCGCCAATCCCGAAAATCATTGCCTCCTAAAAATCCTAATTTAGACAGCCACCGCACACCCTTTGCGCCGTAAAAACACTAAACGAGCCAAAACCGCGCCTTTGCGACTTTGCGCGCCACTTTAACCCTTAACATAGCACCATCCTCCCAGGCTACCCCGTGTCAAAAAATGTGGATAAATCGCGGCTAAATAAAACAACATCATATATCTAGAACAATTATTTGCAACCAAATTCACTCACTAAAAAAGCATATTCCCAATAAATTGACAACATATCCACATTATTTGGACGTCGCTGTTTTCTGCCGTATCTTAGCACCCGTTTTTTCAAAAAAATCCACACAAAATTAGCCACAAACCTGGAAATAAAACAAAAAATACAGTTCGGTGGAGTCTGTCACTCCGGCGGGCACCGATTGCGGTCTCCCGACCGCTGTGGAATCTCTCACTGGTCGAAAGGATGCACTTCTTCGTCCCGTCTTTCGGGAAGCATTTGCATCCCGAAAGGCACATATCATCTGGCGATAAAAAATTGTAGAGGGGTATAAGAAGAAAAACGGCAACCTGATTTACTTGTACTTTTACAGGCCTGAAAGGCCGAAATACATTAGTCCCGATGGCTATCGTGGAGGTGCAGCCCCGTGATAAAAACAACAAATCACCAAGCCCCGAAGGGGCGTAATACCACTCCAGTCCCCTCATACCGGTCGAAAGAAATTCTTCGATTCTCGTTCTTGCCCTCATCGTCATTGCGACGAAGGAAGCAACCTTTCAGCTTCATTGTTTTAAAGAGTCACCACGAAACCTTCAAAAAGAAAACTTATAAACCCAAAATCATAGCCCCACAGCAAAACATTGCGTCTTAAAAACTCCCAAAACACTCCAAACCGCGCC
>CANCOG010000079.1 GCA_947379685.1 Flavipsychrobacter stenotrophus
CTTTGAGCGGAAGACGAGACTCGAACCCGCGACCCCGACCTTGGCAAGGTCGTGCTCTACCAACTGAGCTACTTCCGCATTTTATTAAGAACTTTTTTGTGCCCCTCACTTGCTGTTTGGGAGTGCAAATATAGAGCACTCGCGGTGAATTGCAAACTCTTTTTTTGAAATCCTTAAAAAAATATTTTCATCATGTTTTTAACGGCTAATTGGTTGCTCTGTGTTTATTGTATTGTGTTGTAAATCAGATTTTTATGTGAAAATTTACGATCGGCAAACACAGAGCTTTTTTACAGCTTTTAACCCACAACTTCACCTTCCAAATCGTAGTCGAACGCCTTGGTTATTTTTACGTTTACAAAATCGCCAATTGGTAATGCTTTTTTGCTGTGGATGATCACTTCATTATCTACTTCTACACTGTCAAATTCCGTGCGTGCCAGGTAACGACCGGCTTCCTTTTTGTCCACTATTACTTTGTAGGTTTTGCCAATTTTCTCCTGATTTTTTTCAAGAGAAATTTCTTGCTGCACTTCCATTATTTCCTGTGCCCTGGCTTCCTTTTCTTCCGCAGGAATATCATCATTAAGTACATAGGCCGAAGTGTTCTCCTCGTGCGAATAGGTAAAGATGCCCACGCGGTCAAGGCGGGTTTCTTCCAGGAAGTTCTTCATGTCTTCTACATCATCCCTTGTCTCGCCAGGGAAACCAGTGATCAGGGTAGTGCGGATACAAATTTCGGGTACACGGTCACGTACATTACCAATAAGCTCTATGATATCTTTACGGGTAATCTGGCGCTTCATGGCGGTGAGCATTCTATCTGATATGTGCTGTAACGGCATATCGAGATAGTTGCAGATATTGTCACGCTCGCGCATCACATCCAAAATATCCAGTGGGAATTTATGCGGATAAGCATAATGTAATCTTATCCAGGTAAGGCCTTCCACATCACTCAAATGTTTCAATAGGTCAGATAAGGCACGTTTCTTATAGATATCCAAGCCATAGTAAGTGAGCTCCTGGGCAATGAGCATAATTTCCTTTACGCCCATCTTAACCAGCTTTTTAGCCTCGGTAATTACCTCTTCGATCGTCTTGGATACATGCTGACCACGCATTAACGGAATAGCACAGAACGAACAGGTTCGGTTACATCCTTCAGATATTTTCAAATAGGCATAGTGCTTTGGAGTGCTGAGCATACGCTCGCCAATGAGTTCCGCCTTGTAGTCGGCATTGAACTGTTTCATCATTAACGGCAATTCCATTGTTCCGAACCAGGCATCTACTTCTGGTATCTCCAGCATCAGGTCATTGCGGTAGCGCTCACTCAGGCAACCGGTAACATATACTTTGTCCAGTTTGCCACTCCGCTTGAGCTCAACCTGGTCGAGTATTGTATTAACGCTTTCTTCTTTTGCCTTATCAATAAAGCCACAGGTATTTACCACTACTATGTTATGGTCGAGCTTGCGGTTTTCGTGAATCACGTCAATACCATTAGCCTGGAGCTGTCCGCTAAATACTTCACTATCCACCATGTTCTTGGAACATCCAAGTGTGATGATATTTACCTTGTCGTTTTTTAGTTTTCTTGTTTTCAATTATCTATAATGTCTTTTGTGTAAGTTTTAGTGCACTTTTAGCTCAATATGGTAATAGCTTCATTGCTAACAATCGACCGATTGGGGCAAATTAAACTGGCATATCGTCAAAATACTTATTATTAAACATTGTTTTTTTGATGTTGATGGACAATCTAATGGTAAATGGTTAGATTTTTAATGGCTAATCAAGTCCGTGATTTAAACAATATAATGCCAGGTATGTTAATATATTTTTATTTGCGGCAAAAATACGTTGTATTTTGGTGTTTTAAGATTTTAAATCTCAATAGGGGGATTGCAGCACTAAAAAATTCCCCGACTCAAGAATTTCTTTTGTATATTTTATGTGTATCCCTGAGTGTTTTTTAGGTTGGCGATGATAATATTAGAAAGCTAAGATCATTAGATACGAGAATCAATTTTCTCCCCACAAAAATGTTAAAGCACAATCTGCGTTCCTGAAAATTGCTATAACACGTGTAAAGTACCCCCTTCTTATTGCACTTAATACCCTGAACAACCCGCCTGAAGTAAGGGTACCTTTGTTTTACCTAAAAACTAGCAAATGGTTATGCAATCGGAGATTTTGAATACGGATTGGTCGGAGTATGACGAAAGAAAGGTGAAGGTTACCAAAAGTTTAAAAGATTTTAACCCGCACTCGGGTTGGGAGGTCAACTTTCTGGTTAATAAAATAGTGGGTGCTCACCCGGAGGTTGACCCAATGACTGTAAAAATTGCCATTTATACCTATTCGCAATCAATGAAGCCACCATATTGGCGCGAGCAGATAGTAGAGTGGATAGAAAAAAGGGTAGGGATTTGAACCAATTTTAATACGGGTTCGTGCTTCGGAATCGGACATCGTACAAGAAATACTTGTCGGTTAGCGTATTCAGGAAGGATATCAGGTCCTTTTTGTCCTGAGTAGAAAGTCTTATTTCATTTTCAAGTTCATGGGATAGGGTAGGACTTTTGATTGTCCCCGACGTATAATGTTCCACTACGTCTTTTAGCCTCCCAAAACGCCCATCATGCATATAGGGGCCGGATACACCGATATTCCTCAGCGATGGCACCCGAAATAAAAGAGAATCGCTTGCTTGGTGGGTAATGCTCATCCTGCCAAAATCCCGCAGCGCGGTATCTACCAGCAATCCATTATTCTTAAATGCATTGTTTGTAAACAAGGGTTCTGTGTGGCAACTAGCACAATGTTGTTTAAACAAATTGTAGCCTTTTAGTTCATTTTCAGTAAAAGCAACGCCAGGTTCGGAACGAATTACACTGTCGTATTTCGAATTGAATGATTCCAGCATTACCGTAAACTGCGCCAGCGACTTCAACAGGGTTTTGGGAGTGATTACACTATCTTTAAAGGCAGTATAAAATAGTTTTCTATAGTTGCCAGAGCGATTGAGTTTTGCCACAACGCTATCCATGCTGTTGTCCATTTCTACCCGGTTGGTAATAGGGTTAGTTGGTTGGCCCTCCAGGTCAGTGACCCGGCCGTCCCACATAAATGTTTTATTCCAGGCAAGGTTGAACAATGCTAAGGAATTACGGGTACCCTTTAGACCATAAATCCCATGACTCACATTGTGGTCTGCATGGGTGAAGGCCGTAAAATTGAGGTGGCAACTTGCGCAAGAGATAGAATTATCTTTCGAAAGGATAGGGTCGTTGAACAGCGTTCTTCCTAATTCAAACCCTGCTTCTGACACTTTATTCCGTTTGAAATCATAGGTTGGTTTTGGCCATCCTTTTGGTATGACAAACCGGTAGCGGGGATCCTCTTTACGTGCAAATGATAACAACACCAGCAAGCCAGTTAGCAGGAAAAGGGTTATATGTCTGCTGGTTAGTTTCATTTTGTTATTTGCAATGCAATATGTTGTTGCTTTTCCGGTATTTACAAAGTAAGCAATTCGTTTTTTAGTTGTCAAAAAAATGATAGAACTCATTTGGGAATGATAAGACGAATTCAAACAAAAAAGGTGAGGAAATACCCCCACCTTTCTATCATAAAAAAATTAATAGCTAAACTACTAATTGAATTCCGTATCTGCGATACCCTTATTTACATCAATAGTTTTTACTGAAGCAGCGATAGTTTGCCCACCAGCAACCTGAGTAACCTTGTAAGGCATCTTGTAGCCATTAGCACCTGCTACTTCCTTATAATCGGCATACTCGGATATTTGTTGTTTTTCCCCGTCACCCTGAATTTTCTTTACAAGGAAGCTGTTGGCTACATCATAGTATTCGGTTGATTTCTTGCCTTTCCCATCAGTTATTTCCAATACATAAGCGTCACTTCCGTTTATTGTCTCAATGCCTTTTACAGTCCTTTTGATGCCATACTGCTCAGAATGAAGGTCAACTGCGATATCGGCGCTCATTTTGATATCGTCCAGATCGTCGCCAGTGATGTCCATCTTTTGTCCGCCAGCTTCAGTGAAAGCTTTAGTTCCGTTAAAAACTTGTTTTTGAACGGTCATAGTCTTTTCACCCATTGACATATCAACAGACTGTTTCCACATGTTTGGGGCTTTTTTCATTTCGATGATCGTAAATGCGCGACCTTGCATTTCAGTGGTTGAAGTTATTTTCAAATCCTTCAGACTGTTAATTGCTTTTTCGCCACCAATTGCAGCTATGTACTTTTTATATACATCGTCAGCTTTAACACCCGCCGGGGCCGCCTTCATTGAAGATGGAACCAATGGTTTACCTACATTTGTGTAATAGTCTACCTTACCATCAGCGGAAAACTTGGCCAGTTTTTCTGCAACTTCTTCCTTGCTGCCAGCAACAACTATATTGGCATTATCCGGGCGAATGTATTTCTTGGAAATATCCATTACGTCTTCTGCGGTTACTGCGCTCAGGTTTTTCAGATAATTCTGGTAAAAATCCTTTGGCATATGGTAGCGCTCAATGTTGATGGCGTACTGTGCAACACGCTTTGGATCTTCAAGACCAATAGCGAAGCCACCAGACAAGTAGGTAATTGAGTTCTGAAGGGTAGTATCAGTTACTTTATCGGTAGACATAGAACGCATTTCATCGAGAATTGCACCAACTGCACTATCAGAAACCTTATTACGGCACTTAACAGTTGCAGAGAAATTTCCACCGAGAATATCTTCTGTTAACGATGAATATGCTCCGTAAGTCCATGCATGTTTTTCGCGCAGGTCCAGGAACAGGCGGCCCTGAGAACCACCACCTAAAATGGTATTTGCAACACGAGCTTTGATTGCATCGGTTGTACCTGGCTTAAGGTCAACTGGATATGTAACACTTACAACACTTTGAACAGCAGCAACGCGGGGTGCAAAAGCAACTTTTGTAAGCTTAGTGCCTGACAGGGCAGGGATAGAATAGTTGCTTGAAGGTACATCCTTCTTTTCCCAGCTACCGAAATAGCGCTCGATTATTGGCTTTATTTCTTTAACGGTAACATCGCCTACAATTGCCATGTATGCAAAATTAGGACGGAAATAAGTATTGTAATATTTGTTACAGGTAGCGAGGTCAATTTTCTTGATCGTTTCTTCATTGGCCACTTCCCCGTATGGGTGATTGCTGCCAAAGTTAACGACCGCGCTCACATTGTTCACCATTGCATCGGGGTCATTCTTCTGTGTTTCCAGGCCAGAAAGTGCTTTCTTCTTTTCGGCTTCTACTTCCGATTGCGGGATGTTTGCATTCATTACAATGTCACCCATCAATTCGAATATCTTATCCTGGTATTTTTTCAAACCGCTACCGAAAATACCTTCAGAATTTGGCCTGATGGTTGCACCCATCTTGTCAATTTCGGCGTTTAATTTGTCTTTTGTACGCGTTTTTGTGCCTGAAACCAATAATTCAGACATCATATCGCGATAGCCAGCCATGTCACCTTCGAGTTCAGGCTTAATATCGAACTGAATGCTGCAGGAAATTACCGGTAATTTATGGTTTTCTACAACGAAAACCCTGAGACCGTTAGGCAATGTGAAGCTTTCAGACTGACCGAGTTTTATTTCAGGAGCAGGTCCGGGTTTCGGCTTTATGCTTCTGTCGAGCTTTTGCGACCAGCCTGGCGCGCAAATCGCTATAGTTAGTATGCTTAAAACTATTTTTTTCATTTATGAATATTTTGATCCCACTACAAGCGGGAGGTGAGTAATTTTTATTTCTTTTTTGGCTGAGGCTTAGCCGCATCCTTTCCGGCATCCTTCCCTGCTGCACCTGGCTCTTCCGATTTTGGAAGATAGTGTACTACCAGTCTGTTTTCCTTGGTCAGGTATTTATTGGCAACACGCTTAATGTCATCCTTAGTCACTTTTCTGTAACGGTCCAGTTCAGTATTAATGAGGTTAGCGTTACCCTGGAAAGTATAATAGGTTGCGAGGTTTGTAGCAACACCAATATCTTTCTGGTTTTGGCTGATGAAGTCATTCTCAGCCTGGTTCTGCAGTTTTGTGAACTCTTCAGCAGTAGCACCTTCTTTTTTCACTTTTTCTATTTCTGCGAGCATTGACTTTTCGAGGTCCGATGCGGAAACACCCTGACTGGCAATACCCAGCATAACACTTAAGCCCGGAGCTTCGTTGCCTAGGTCGAAAGCAGCAGCCTGAACGGCTTTCTCCTGCTTGTCAACAATCTCTTTTTCAAAACGTGAGCTTTTTCCCTGAGATAATAAGTTGGTCAGCAACTGTAATGCATAGTAATCATCAGTTCCTTGCTTCGCGATGTGGTAGGCAAGTATAACCGCAGGTAATTGAACGTTATCATAGAATTTAACCCTCTTTTCTGCTTTTTGTTCAGGCTCTACTACGGTAGGGCGGGGTATAGGTTTTGTTCCTTTAGGTATGTCGCCATAGTACTTGGCAATCAGGGTTTTAGCTTGGTCCTGGTTAATGTCGCCGGAAATTACCAGAACAGCATTGTCAGGCACATAGAAAGTCTTGTAGAAATTCATGAACTCTTCCAGAGTTGCCTGGTCAATGTATTGTTCCTTTCCTATCGGACTCCAGTTGTAGGGGTATTTTACATATGCGTTTTCGAAAATTACGTTAATTAGCTGCCCGTATGGGGTATTGTCATAACGTTGCTTCTTTTCTTCCTTCACTACTTTGCGTTGCGTTTCAACGCCGGTAGCATCAATTTTTGCATGAAGCATACGTTCTGATTCCATCCATAAAGCCAGTTCTAGTTGGTTAGATGGGAGTACCTCATAATAGAATGTGCGGTCTTGCGTTGTGTTTGCATTCAGCTGACCACCGGCCGCCTGAATGTTTTTCATATATTCTCCGCGCTTGATGTTTTCGCTGCCTTCGAAAAGCAGGTGCTCAAAGAAGTGCGCGAAACCAGTGCGTTGCGGATCTTCATTTTTTGACCCAACATGATACATAACTGAAACCGCCACAATTGGGGTTGAGTGGTCTTCCTGCAAGATCACGTGCAGCCCGTTCGGGAGTGTGTACTCAGAAAATGTAATGGTTGCAGCCGCTTGCCGGGCACCTAAGGTGAGCATTGACGCTCCCAGCAGCAGGCCATAAAAAGCTTTTCGCTTCATAAATAAATGAAATTTGGCGCAAAAGTAAGCTTTGCGCACCTAAAATTTTACTGATTTATAAAATTCCCCCTTAAAGTCACTTTGTAGGATATTATTGTCTGCGGCCAGATGTAGTTGGATCTCTGGGGTTATACCGGTTGGGTTTGGATGCTACGAGAACATTTCCTCAAACACGACTATTTTACTATTTGTATTGAAGATTTTTATGTACTTGTAGATGTCCAGAGCTTTTGTATCGAGTTCATTAAGCTTGATAATAAATATTCCCTTTTTTCTGTCTTCAAAATCAAGGAAGAAGGTTGTTTCATTTTCATCTTTTGTAGTATAAAGGCCACGCAATTCACTCCATGGAATCAATTGCTTTTTATAGTTAATGCCTTCGTAATTGAATGTCAGAAAAAGTTCACTGGAGGTAAGGGACTTATTTTCCCTGTCTATCTTGAAAATTGAATAGACGATAACCAGACTAAGAATAACCAATATCTCCGGGGTGGATGAAAAATTATTTTGCCTCAATATGTAGCCCAAAACAAAAACAATGCAAACGCTCCAAAGTAAAATCTGCGTTCGGATTTGTTTTTTATTTGGCCCAATAGTCACGTCTGCATATTTTGCCGGTGTATTACCTGTTCCTTCTGTTTCAATTTTTAGGATCTGCCGGGGTCTATTGAGATGCCTGAATATTAGTGAAAATAAAACTGTGCAAAACAGGAAAACAGTTATTTTGATGGTCTCGTCTGAATATTCCGTGGAGTTGTATGCCACAACATATAAGAAAAATGCAACTACTACCAATAAGATGATCTTTGCAAATGCCGACCAGTCAGACGGCAATTTTTCAGATTGTTCGGGAGATGGCTCATTTTGGGATTCCGGCTCCTCTGTCGCAGGGGTTGGCTCATTCAATTCAAAAAAATATTGTTTTAACCTTTTTTGATACAATTCAAAATCTACCTTCCCCAAATGTTCGCTTAGAAACAATATCTCTTCCTGTATGGTCGGGTACTTTTGCAGCAAGATCGGGTCGTGTTTGAGCCTTTCAGATACAAAATCGACAACATCATCAACTGGATGTCCTAAAGTTAACAGTTCCCAATCTATCGCTGCCCTGGTCTCCAAGCTTGAAGTATTGAACTTGGCTTCAAAAAGCAGAAATATGTCTTCAATTTGTTGAAGGGAAAAAAGGTAAAAGCAAAGTTGATAAAGGTTTTCCTGTTGGCCGGTTTTTTGTTCGCATATTAGTTCTTCACGAAATATACTTCTGATCAAATGAATATCTCCGATCGAGAAGTCCTTTAATAATAGCCGGGTTAGTTCCGTTCTGAAGCGCAGGTTTGAATCATTGGTTTTAATAACATGGTTGCCCGCATTTGGCTTGAATTTGAAAAGGTCCAGTAGGGATGGTGTGGGGATGCCGGATGCTGACTGGCGGTTTTCGGATACTAATTTTTGGGCAGTCATAAGGTTGTGCGATTAATTCCCGCGTTAATGCTGCAAATCTATTGTTTTTCAATATAAATCACGACCATTGGCTAGTATATTCGTTTGGGAGATTTGGATTTTATTTTTCATGTAAACAATATTTTATTATTTTTCTTCGATATCTTCACAGCATGAAAATTATACTCAAGGAACAAATGAACATTGAAGGCGTTTATGATAAGTTGTTGGAAGCCTACCTGCCTTATACCGTTACTTTAAAGAAAAACCCCATTGGGCGTTGGCAGTATATCGAGGTTAAAAAAAACGCATGGGTTGGTGTTTGGATCAGGTATAAAGAGAAAAGTAATTCACTTAGAATTTATAGTGTAGTACCTTCTATGCTTGCCCGCGTTTTGTTGGGAGGATTGCTAATGGTCACCATTAACTATTTCGCTACCCGCAACCTAATAAAGGATGTATCAGATAAGCTAAAGGAGTTATAGGCAACTTCACCATATGAGCTTGTGGGCATAAAATAATGTTTTGGTTAACTTATCGGGCTTAAACCAACACCTTTTTATGCCTAATTTTGCCGGCATGATTACAACTGTTTTGTATGACATGGATGGGTTATTACTGGATACTGAACCGCTTTGGGGTGAAAGTATGCTCAAAATAGCCCACAAACATAAAATACCTATTACCTGCGATCGATTTAAAGAAACCACAGGCTTACGTATATACGAAGTACTCGATCATTGGGCGCTGCACTATCCATGGCATGGCAGTTCACCTAAGGAGATCGCCGATGAAATTCTGGAAGATATAATTGCCTCATCTCAGAGAAGCGGGATGGTATTGAAAGGTGTTGAGGCCTCCCTGCGTTTGTTGCGCGAAAATCACTACACTATTGGGTTGGCTTCTTCTTCACCCAAGCACATGATAGATGCCCTTGTTGACTATTTTGGTCTCACTCACTTTTTTGACTGCATTACTTCCGCTGACATAGTTGATTATGGAAAGCCACATCCGGCTGTATTTTTGCATTGTGCTGCTTCACTTGGCGCTCAACCTCACCAATGCCTTGTATTAGAAGACTCGGTCAATGGCATGATTGCAGGCAAAGCTGCAAGAATGAAAGTGGTTGTTGTGCCCGATGAAGTCCATTTTGATGACCCCAGGTTTTCATTAGCGGACGCAAAATTGAAAAGCCTGGAGAGTTTTGATTTGGATTTTATTAAGAAGTTCTAAGGGTTGCGGCTTAATTGGTTTTCCAGTTTATTGCAGCTAAAAACTCCTGATTTTTGCAAAGATAATTGCAAAATTTCTGTACACCGATGGTGTTTAAGTGCAATGGGTCAAGAAAATTCACCGGATAATTGATCAGGGAAGGGTCATTTGCATCTATAAACCTGATGTCTAATTCTTTGCACATCTGGCCCGTGAGTCCGAATGATTCTTTGTAATGCACTATTTTAAACACCGGAGATTGCAAGCAAATCAAATTAATCTTGTTTTCAGAGCAATAGGTTTTGAAATAAAGTAGTTGAGTTTTTATTGAATCATACATTTGCCCAAATTCCTTGTAACCATCAATATTGCCTATTTTTTTCATATCCAAAACCGAAGTGTCCAAATATCCATCATTTTTCATATAGCCGTTTCTTAGCCAGGTTGCCCCATCTGCCATAGTAATGCAACTTGAAAGCATTTTATACCGAAGAATTGCATAAAGCGGTACATATTTTTCGGCGAAATTATAGTTGAAATAAGTGGTGAGTAATTTGTTGTCTTCTTCTGCAGCGAAGGCATATCTCGAAAAGAAGTGCTTGCCATTTAAATGGATATTCCCTTTAAAGTCAAGCGGACCAGGAACACATAATGGATCGAAATTAAGTACTACATATTTTGGAGGTGGGTTGTATTTGAGGTAATATTTCAATCTAAGTAAAAAGATGGGCAGATCGGCGTGTCCGTTAACGCCAAGATTCATTGAAGTGATACCTAAGTTTTCATTAAATATGCGGGGTACAAAGTGGTCTGTACACCTGGAGCTACCCAGGAAGACCAGGTCATTCTTCTGGTTTCTTATTGCAGTGAAGTTATCGTGGCCATTTGTAGTCTTGCCTTTAATTCTAATGGTTATGGCTAGTTGGGAAAGTGAAGCAATAACGAGAATTAAGACTGAAAGCAATAACAGTTTTATCAAAAATGTCCTCATTTCTTAAAATTGAAAATAGATGAAACTCGCGTTGTCATTAGAGTAATAGACAATAACGAAAAACATAATTATATAAGTTGCATAACGCAGAATCTTGTTTTTGGGAAACTGCAGATTTCTTTCATCTTTCCTGAAAAACCAGTCTATAGCAATAAAGGGTAAGATATAAATAAATAGAAATGAACGGAAGTGTGGCTGTTCAAAAAGTCGGTGGGTCATACCCCTGGTGTATTTAATACTGTCCTGAAAGGTAGGCGCTCTGAATATAATAAATGCCCATGTCACAAAGGCAAACGTCAGAAGTTGACTGATGGATTCGTTGAGCCACTGCGGGAATATTTTAAATGCTTTTTTCCTAAATTTTTTGGTGTAAAATTCAAATGAAATTGATATTCCATATACAAGCCCAAAGATTATGAATTTCCAGCCAGCGCCATGCCAAAAGCCACTCAAAAAGAAGGTAAGCATAATGCCGGTCACGATTGCTTTTTTATTCCAGTCTCTTAAGTGGGTAACGGTTGGGTTGAAAATATAATCATTGAACCATGTTGAAAGCGATATGTGCCATCTTCTCCAAAACTCGGACGTGCTTTTACTTGCGAAAGGAAATCTGAAATTTGTTAATAGTTCGAATCCAAACAGTTTTGCGGTACCAATGGCAATATCTGAGTAGCCGCTGAAGTCTCCATATATCTGAAAAGAAAAATAGATCGCTCCTAAAACAAGGGTGGAGCCTGAATATGACGTGTAATTTTTGAAAATGTCGTCAACGATGGGAGCAAGGCTATCCGCTATCGCTATTTTCTTTACGAATCCCCACAGCATTAGGCGCAGCCCTTGAACGGCCCTGGTGTAGTTGAAATGCCTGGGCGTAGTTATTTGTGGCAATAAATGGCCAGCTCGTTCTATTGGACCGGCAACAAGTAAAGGGAAGAAACAAACAAACACAGCATAGTCAACAAAGCTCTTTATGGGCTTAAAATTTCCTCGATAGATGTCTATGACATAGCTCATGCCGTGGAACGTATAGAAAGAGATTCCGAGAGGTAATGCAATGTTTATCAGATAAGGGTGCAGATGAACTCCCAAGTGATCTAAAGCATGAGTGAATTCCAGCGTAAAGAAATTGTAATATTTAAAAAATCCTAAAATGATTAAGTTATTCGCTATACTCAGCCACAGGTATATTTTTTTACGTTTAGGCGTACCGTTTGCTACGAAAAAACCAAAAGAGTAATCGATTATAGTGGAAAGTATCAATAGGCTGACGAAACGCCAGTCAAACCATCCATAAAAGAAATAGCTGGCGCCGAGAATTAATAAATTCTGAATCTTATATGATTTATTGAAAACAAACCAATACAAAGCAAATATTACTGGCAAGAAAATACAAAACTCAAATGAATTGAAAAGCATTTAACCCAACGTTATGAATGTTCTGGACAAAAATAGCGTTATCAGGGCTGATTACGAAACCTTTATTTATTTTCGAAGGCAATCGAAATTTTCTCTATCCTGATTTCTGGTTCTTTAATTTGTTTAATATGATTTGTGTATTTGTATTTTATCGTTTTGCTCTTTTCAGTTGGTGCTTGTTTACATAAGTGTGTGCTGTGTTAAATTTGTGTTTTTATTAAAATAAAATTGTTGTAACCATTTAATTATTTATTTTTATACTGCTCTGCTTTTATGAAAAATGCGATTTTCGTTTTTTTTCATTTTTTTTTAGATGAGTTCAATGATTTTTAAATAAATGAACTTAGCACGTTTTGCGTTTGATATTCGTTTCTTATTTTTGGCTAGCCTTTAAGGGAATGTTATATTTTTTTGATGAATTTAATATTTGCAGGGTTAATTGATTTGGCGGATGCAGGGAAATAAATTAGATAACGATGAGTGGTGCAGTGCGCTGAATAGCATTGGAGACGGTATGCTCATTGTAGATAAAGAATGGAATTTTAAATGGTGCAATACTTCCTTTATTTCTATTTCTGATTTACGGCGAGAGTACATTGAAGGTTGCGGTATTATCGAATTTCTGC
>CANCOG010000080.1 GCA_947379685.1 Flavipsychrobacter stenotrophus
GAATATTGCAGTGCTCAACAAAGGGTCCATAGACAATAGATATTTTTTAAGGAACACTACCACAACGAACAATGCCAGCATATGGTACATGTATATGCCATATGAGATATCACCCAAATAATTCAACACCTTGCTATTGAGCTTAATGATGCTGTTTTCGGCGACCGACACCCCAATAATAAGATACAGAAATGTAAAATCGATCAGCATTTTAGATAGGAATGCAGTCTTGAAAATAAGGGTCCACAACGGGTAATTGATAATAGAAATAAATGCTAAGTGTGCCACCAATATGGCATAAACAACAAGCTGTGCCCATCTATTATAAATTGCAAGCTCTGCTACTGGTTTTTGCCTGTTGAACAAAAAATAGGCCCCAAGCCCCCCTATTGCCATATGCTCAAAACTATATACATTGACCAGGTAGACGAATATCTTGTTTCTGATATAGAAATGAGCAATCGCAATCAGCGTTACTTTAATGAAAAATACCGCCAGTAGGAGAAAGAGAATATTGCGCTTGAACAATTTAAATAAAGGTGCCCATATAAGGTAGAAAACCTCTTCAACCCCTATTGTCCATAATGGCGACAAGAAATTGAAGCCAAAAAGAAATGTTACAAATCCCGGCAGGAAAAAAACATAGTAGTACCATACCTGTCCCAACACGAAGGGTGGTTTGTATGCCGGGTAAAGGGTATGATATAGGATTGGCATAACCAAGGTACCGATAATGACCAGCAAGTAATACAATGGCCATACCCGTAATATCCGTCTAAGGTAAAAATATTTAATATTTACCGAGCCCGTTGAATTACTTTCTTTTAGTAAAAGATAAGTGATCAGGAACCCACTTAAAACAAATAAAAAATTCACCCCGTTCTCACCACCGTGAGGAATTCTCATCCATTTAAAATTTGGAAGGCGGTTTTTTGCACGTATGATTTCGGCATGGTTCAAAAGCACTAATAAAGCAGCAAAAAACCTGAGCGCATACAGCCCTTTGAAATAATCTATATTTTTATAATTGTACATCAAATAATTTATTTTTTTCTTAAAAAAGAGTTCAAAATAGGGGCCGAATATTCGCCAAATATAAAACTTTACCATCGGCGGTACTTCGGAATAGTTGGGCTTTAAAGACCAAGGTGTTTATTGCGTAGCAAATCTCCCTGACAATAAAATTCAACATGCCTTCCTGATCTGGCATGGACAATTATTTGAAGGCTGCCACATCGCAATTTTGGGTTATCCTCAAACGTTTTTCGGTTATAAATGGGCATGTTTGAAGCGTATATTTGGTGAATGTATTGGCAGCTTATATATATACATTTCATTTTCGCCAAGTACAAATAATGGCTGTATGCCAGTGGGGAACTCCTCTAAACGCATTTTATTGGAGTTTACTCAGCAGAAATGGTAGAAAACGGATCGAGTTGAATAGTTGAGTATGAAAAATGTGTGTGCAATTGTCAGAAAAATTGAGGTTGCTTACACTATTTAAACCCAATTAAGAGAAGTGTGGCGTTAATAATGGGTTTTGACATTTGTCAATTCACCAACCAATCTGGCGATTTATTTTTGCAGAAAACTAACTGAAAATGAAACTTTTAAGATCAACAGTGCTCATTTCATTACTTGTAACTGCAAAATGTTGATATTCAAAAAATATGAATATGTTGCATTTTCAAATGCAGAATCAAGTACTGATTCAGACAATTTTTCCAATTGTTAGGTACACCAGCTCCGCAATGCCTGCAGGTGTATACGCGGTAAAGCCGTTTAACTTTCCAGCTCCTTCCAAAAATAACGGACAAGGGATGCGCCAGGTTGGTAAAACTATGATTGTTGCAGGCGGCGCCATTTATCTTTTGGGCGCAATGACTGCAACAACCAATGGCAATGGTAATCTGGAAGCAGGTACCAAAATAGCAGTTACAGGTGCTGTAGTTTGCGCTACGGGAGTACCTCTATTCTTCATAGGGCGTCACAAAATGAAGCATGCGAAGTAATTTGTGAATTGTTAGTTGCTGAACTTCATCTGTTTGCATAAAAATGTGATTTACTTTCTGGTAAATGGCAAATATTTTGATAGACTATAAAGCAACTTAGACCTATAGTCAGGAGATAACTCACTTTAATACAGCGCAGCCGTAAAACGTACTAACTAGCGCCTGCCGTCACATAGATCCGGTAATTCACGCAATATATCGCCAACAAAATCATCTGTGGATCCATCGCGTCGCCACTGGTTTCGATGGTATAGCTGTAAGACATCTTCCTAAACTGAAAATTGGGATGCAGCACCATTAATTCCTCGTCATGTTCGTTAAGCACAACATAGGCAGAGTTCAAAATTCCTCGGTGCTTTAGCTTATAAGTATGGCCATCATTTATACTAATGATCATTTCGCCCTTCCAGTTAAACTTCATCGTAGCTACCATGGTACCTGCATCAGTGGCCTGCAAGCTAGTATGCCAAAAATCTGCTCCCTGAATTTCGAGAATCCTCCCGTCTGCCAACTCGATTTTTGCTTTAATCTGCATCCAGGTGGTGTAATCCAGTCGTCCAAGTTCGGTTCCCTGATCATTCATGAGCACAAAGTGTCTATGATTTCTGCCTTCCGCGGTATAATTCATCGCTGTATTTTTTTCCAAAAATAGGGGAAATATGCTGTCGTTTTTTGATGGAACATACCAAAACAACTTTGAGGAAGTATACCGGGAAAAATTACACCAGCAGACACTATAGATTCTCTTGCAATCTATCAAGAATTTCTTATGAAGCTTCCAAGAACGAGTATTTTTCCTAAGCTAATGAACATGACAGAAGTGTATAAAAGGATAGCTTAGATGCAACTTGCCTTACAACTTCATCTAATTGCATTGCTTCGATGCATCATTCATTAATAAAACTCTTTTTCTCTTGTTTGCTGCTAATTGCATCTTCACCTAACCTTTTAGATATGCCTAATATGTTTGCCAAAAGTCTTCTTACCAGATGGGACTGATCAAACGTAATCTCATGTAAGGCTGGTTTCGGCCCTTTCAAAACGTGCGTTATCTGCACGCGTGCCACAAAAACTGTACTGGTAATAAAATCACAAATTGTATCTGTTATGTTGTTTGCGAAATCTTCAACTTTGCGTCCACATCATTTTAATACCACAACATGAATAATCAGCACAAAGAAGAGACGGGCCTTGACCCTACCAACTGGGAGGAAGTTAGGCAATTAGGGTATCGGATGATAGATGATATGGTCGCCTACCTGAAAACTGCTGGTGACAGGCCTGTATGGTCACCAATTCCGGATGATGTGAAGGATACTTACAGTGAACCATTGCCACAGCTACCGGGGAATATTGGTGCGATTTACGAAGAGTTTAAACAGAACATTTTTCCTTTTAGTACCGGCAATACCCATCCCCGGTTTTTTGCCTGGGTGCAGGGGGGTGGCACGTCATTTGGGGCATTGGCTGACTTTATGGCGAGTGTGATGAATTCGAATGTAGCGATAGGTGATCACAGCGCCTTATATATTGAAAATCAGGTATTGGGGTGGTGTAAGCAAATGTTCAACTATCCGGAAACAGCCAGTGGCATTCTGGTGAGTGGTGCATCAATAGCCAATATCACAGCGCTGATTGTGGCTAGGAATGCTGCTTCTGAGCGAATAAAACTAGAAGGGCTGGCAGGTGTAGACAGCAAGCTGGTGGCCTATTGCAGTGCCGAAACCCATAATTGTATTGCGAAGGCAATAGAGGTAATTGGAATTGGGAGTGAGCAGCTGCGAAAAATACCAGTGGACGGGAAGTACCGTATAGACATAGACGCACTCCAACTGCAAATTGAACAAGATACCCAGGATGGGTTTCAGCCTTTTTGTATTGTTGGGAATGCAGGGACCGTGAACACTGGTGCAATTGATGACCTGAACGCACTGTTGCACATTGCCCGTGAAAAACATGTATGGTTCCATGTTGATGGTGCGTTCGGGTCGCTGGCTAAATTAGTTCCTGCCTATGCTGATCAGCTACAGGCCATTGAGGAGGCTGACAGCATTGCATTCGACCTGCATAAGTGGCTCTACATGCCCTATGAAGTTGGCTGTGTATTGTTCCGTAATGCTGCACAACATAGGGCTGCCTTTGCTGCGCCAGCTAATTATTTGCTGGCGCACGAGCGCGGAATAGCCGGCGGGCCGGAGTCGTTTTCGAATTATGGCATGGAACTTTCAAGAGGTTTTAAGGCGCTGAAAGTGTGGATGTCGTTTAAAGAAAATGGATTGCAGAAATACAGCACGATGATAGCCCAGAACATAGCACAGGCGCAATATCTGGGCAGCCTGATCGAAGAAAATTGTCAGCTGGAATTGCTTGCACCAGTTACACTTAACATTGTTTGCTATCGTTACTGCCGACAGGGCATGAGTGAGCAGGAACTAGATATGCTAAACAAAGAGTTACTGATGCGCATGCAGGAACGTGGTATTGCGGCCCCATCATTTACACTGTTACATGGCAGGTACACAATTAGGGTGGCGATCACGAACCACAGAACCAGATTAAGTGATATGGACATAATGGTGGCAAGCAGCGTGGAAATAGGGGATGAGATATTTAATGAACGAGGGTGAGTTTCAATTTGTAGCATGTCCCGTACCTAGTCCTCACTCCGACCCTCTCCACAAGTGAGAGAAGGAGATTGATGTCTTCGCTATCGCTCAGGTATAATTGTGATTAATTTTATGCGCCAAAATGCGGCCTGTGAATGCAGCCACAGCCAGTAATGATCATATCCGCTTCAGCCAGCCGGTTATGCTCATGCGGGGGCGATTTGCTATGGCTACTTCATGTTCCAGCATGTCACTCTGGAAGAAAATAGCTTTTTGGTTGGTGGGCATTATTTCCTGTGTAGTTTCGTTTTGGTGAATGATGAGCTGGCCGCCATCTGTGTCGAGCCAATTTTCATTCAGATAACTGATCATAGAAAACTTACGGTTGTTGTCGTTACGCAATTGGTCTTTATGCCGGTTATAAAAAGTACCTTTTTCGTAAATGGCATAATGGAATTCGCAGGCGTTTAGCCCAGTAAAACAGGTTTTATTGAGATGCAGCATAAACTGCCTGATCATATCGAGAAACTCCATTTCCGCTTCATTCTTTGTGTTGGTATCCAGCCAACTGGTTTTATCCCCCCGAATCTTCTGGTTTTTGTCCTTTACAGGAGCATTACCTATTCCGGCGGCTATCAGGCGGCTATCTCTCTTTAATCGCTGTAAATTCTGCTGCAATGCCGCTGATAGCGGAAGGCCAAGAAACTGTTCAGAAATACCAACATTACCCGTTACAAACCCTGCAATCAACTCCTCAAACTTAGCTTCCATTCTCTCTGAAGGTAATCTTTAATTTGCTGGCAGTGGCATAAAAGAGTTTGGGGGCAATGTCAAAACTAATTATCCTGATAAATATCAGCTAAAAACCTATTGTTGGTAATTGCGCTAAAATGCTTCAGTCAGTACATTTGCTGGGCAGTTTCTACCGTTCATTCTGGCAAAGCAACCAATTTCTAATTTTATGACGATCAACAGAGAATGGCATCTGCATAATATAATGCCTAAGAAGCCGACAATGGAGCAGAGGATTGAGTGGCATATAGCGCATAGCAAGAATTGTTCGTGCAGGGAAATACCGCCAAAGCTGGCAGAAGAAATGAGAAAGCGAAATATCATTATTCCGACTAAGTCAAATTAATATGAAAAAGATTGACCTTAAAAAGAGTTACGAAAAACTGTACAAAGCGAAAGCTGGAAAGCCAGAGATTGTGACCGTACCCAGGTTGCAATACCTGATGTGTGACGGACATGGCGACCCGAATAATTCGAAGTTGTTTCAGGATGCGGTTGAGGCTTTATACAGCCTGTCCTACACGTTAAAGTTCATGGTTAAGAATGGGGCAATGCAGATTGACTATGGTGTTATGCCCCTGGAAGGTTTGTGGTGGACGGACGACATGAACAATTTCTCGATGGAGGACAAGGCTGCCTGGAAGTGGACGCTGATGATACTTCAGCCGGATTTTGTAACTGCGGAAATGGTGGAGCAAGCAAGAGACCAGGTTGCAAAAAAGAAGAACCCGATGCTGCCAGGCAATGTAAGGATGGAAACAATGGAGGAAGGAATGTGTGCCCAATTGTTACATACAGGCCCTTACAGTACAGAGCCACCTAACATAATTAAACTGCATGAATTTATTAAAGAGAACGGTTATCAGCTATATGGTAAGCACAGGGAGATCTACCTGAATGATATGCGCCGGACCGCACCGGAAAAATTGAAAACCATCATCAGGCAGCCGATGAGAAAATGATTTCAATGGTATTTTTGGGGTTTTGGGTTTAGATTTGTTTCGCGAGATTTTCATAAATTAGCAAACGAAAGAGCGGATTCATTTGTGCTTACCTTTGAATTTGAGCCAGTTCTAACAATTTCATATACTCAACAACCTAAAATAGATTTTATGCCACAAAAAGCTGGAACAAAGGAAAATCCCTGGAAATTGGTGACCCCACCGGGTACCTCGGAATATGAAATGCACATGGATGTGAATAAAGAAGGAACAGAGATCATTGTTTGTACGGTGGGTAAAACTGTCCTGCACTATGATGCCCGGTGTATTGATGACCTTCACAAAAAGCTGAAGGAACACGGGGATTGGATGGACCTTGGTGGTGCAGATGAGCAGAAGCCTGTTAAGGAAGGTACAGTTGAGGCCTGGGGGCGTTCGGAAAACAATCCTGTTGGGGGATGGTATGGATTGAAGAAGGGCCTCAGAGGCCGTTTCGGGGTGTACCTGCCACCGCTTATGGAGACATTAGGACTTGCGGAGGTGACGCATGATGCGAAGAACAATAAGATGAGGGCAAAGTAGTTTTTGCCTGTTATCTTTTTGACTTATGTGCCAATTAGTTAAAGATATTTTTCACAAACCCATCTACTAGAAGAGTAGATGGGTTTGTTGTTTTACAGCCACGCTTTCTCCAACCGAAATCAGCTCTCCCGCGCTTCCAAACGCATCGTTCTATTGACTTTTTATTGCTGAAAAACTCAAATAAATCATGGAGGGAATGAAATGGACATGAATTTGATTCTGAAGTACTTTTGCTGCCCTTCTCAATAATTAGCCCCAAATCTTCAAGCACTCAAACACATAATTACCTTAGCAAGTACAGAAAGAAAAGGTAAAATTACCCACCACGACATTCGCTTGATTCTGGTGTCAAGTTGTTTGCTTTTTTGAATTTCAACAAGTCCCCATACTAATATGCCCAATAACAATATCCCGCTGACTGAGACAACAACTTTGTTGGTTTGAGTGTATACGCATACCATGAGTGCACATCCTGATACACTTGCAAGTATACTCTTGATCCTCCATGCCGTACTACTTGTTCCACCGACTTGAATAGGGTGAATTTTGTTTAATTCCTGCACCAGATCATCGTAGTTTTCCATTTTTGCAGGGATAATAATCTGGTCGTTAGTATTTTTTGATTTGATGACGAGTGCACCGGTTGGGTACTGGATTATTTTTTCAATTTCATTGATGTATATGGAAACACTGGGGGTATTTAGTTGTTCTCTTGAAATCAAATTGCTTTCAAGAGACAGTCTGTAACTACTTAAAAGATTAGTCTGATGTTTGTACTCCCGATAGGT
This sequence comes from Flavipsychrobacter stenotrophus, assembly GCA_947379685.1. Lineage (GTDB taxonomy): Bacteria > Bacteroidota > Bacteroidia > Chitinophagales > Chitinophagaceae > Flavipsychrobacter > Flavipsychrobacter stenotropha_B. The sequence continues at coordinate 7,722 of CANCOG010000080.1, forward strand.
CCCAAACCCCATAGCGGCCAAGCCCACAATTATTGCAACCGGGAGAATTTTTATGAGTTCCGAATTGTCGGTTTTGCCCAAATAGAAAATTAGAAAATTCGCTGCAAAAGCAACTATGATTAGGGTTGAACTGCGCAGGAATATTTGCTTTTTCAAGTCAGTGAATACTTTTTCATTTACTTTATATTGAGCCATGGATTTAACTTTATATTGTGCAAATAAAACAAATTAATTAAAGAATTTCCTTGCCGCCCTTTTGGGGGGCATGTTTTTTTATAAGTGCCCGCGGTGTATTAAATGCGATGACACGAATTACCAACGGACCAGGTTTGAGAGTGCCTTTTCACCCTTAATACTTAATAAGGAATTCATAGGTTAAGCTACAGTTTGCATATTAAGATAAGCACGCCCGCTATAAACTGGAAAAATAACATTATTTTGTCCCTAAATAACACCAACGATAAATGAAACGGATGAAAATAAAGTCACTGGCTTTAGCCATGCTGCTTGCTTCTGCTGCTTTTGCACAGGGCAAGCACGAATGGAAGGAAGCAAAAGCGGGCGGTTACAGCTACAAATATGTAACCGGTGACCCCATGGAAACCAGGTTCTACACCCTCAGCAATGGTATGACTGTGATACTGAGTCCCACAAAGAAGGAGCCACGTATGCATGTGTTCATTGCCACAAAGGCAGGGAGCAAAACAGATCCTTCGGATCACACTGGACTTGCCCACTACCTGGAGCATATGATGTTCAAGGGCACTGAAAATTATGGTTCCCTGGACTGGAAAAAAGAGAAGCCGTACCTCACTGCTATTGACGCATTGTACGAGGAATACAACCACACCAAGGACGAAGACAAGCGCAAGACCATTTATCATCGCATCGATTCGGTATCGGGAGAGGCGGCAAAATATGCTATTGCCAACGAGTATGATAAGATGATGTCTTCCATGGGAGCAAAAGGAACGAACGCCTTTACTTCTTTTGAGCAGACTGTTTATACAGAGGACATTCCTTCAAGCGCAATTGATAAATTCCTGAAGGTGCAGTACGATCGTTTCAGCAATCCGGTATTCCGTATTTTCCATACTGAGCTGGAAGCTGTATATGAAGAAAAAAACAGAACACTGGACAATGACAACCGCAAGGTGTCGGAGTTGATGCTTTCTAATTTGTTCCTGAATCACAACTATGGCAGGCAAACCACGATTGGTACTATTGAGCATCTGAAGAATCCTTCGCTGCTGGAGATCAGGAAGTATTTCAACACCTACTACGTACCCAATAACATGGGCATCATAATTGCCGGAGATTTTGAGCCAGATGTGCTTATTAAAAAAGTAGACGCCTATTTCTCAAAACTGAAACGCAAGCCAATTCCGGCGTTTACCTTTAAGCCTGAAGCGCCAATTACAGCGCCAATTGAAAAAGAAGTATACGGACCGGATGCTGAATTTGTTACTATTGGTTACAGGCTGCCGGGTATTCACTCTAAAGATGCGATACTTGCAGATATTACAGGCCAGATTCTCACCAATGGCAGGGCAGGACTTATTGACCTTAACCTGGTTAAGAAGCAAAAATTGCTCCGCGCTTCGGCAGGTGCTGATATACTCATCGATTATGGCTACATGAACCTGCAGGGCACACCCACACTCGGCCAAAATCTGGAAGATGTGAAAAAGCTAATGCTGGGTGAAATTGAGAACCTGAAAAATGGTAAGTTCGATGATGAACTGGTGGTATCCATCATCAATAACCAGAAGAAAGCGATGATGCAACTGACTGAAAAGTATGGGTCACGTGCCCGTGCACTTATGGATGCATTCACATCGGAAGAAGATTGGAATGATGATGTAAATTATATCGAACGCTTGTCCAAGATCACGAAGAAAGATATTACCGATTTCGCAGCAAAGTATTTTGCCAACAACTACGTGGTGGTTTACAAGCGTAAGGGCGAAAACAAGAGTGTAGTGAAGGTAGTTAAGCCACCTATTACGCCAGTTGAAACCAATGCCGGCAAGCAGTCAGAATTCGTAAAGGATGTTATAGCAATGCCTGTGTCTCCTGTTGCACCTGTTTGGCTCGACTATAACAAGGATATGCAGAAAGGTACGCTCGGTGCAGCTGAGGTACTCTATGTGCATAACAATGAGAATGGTTTGTTCCGCATGTCCTATCGTTATAAAATGGGCACCTGGAACGACAAGCGTCTGGCAGTAGCTGCCCAATACATGCAATTCCTGGGCACTGATAAGAAGTCATCGGAAGATATTTCGAAAGAATTTTACAAGCTGGCCTGTAGTTTTAACGTAACTACCACGGGTGAATTTACTACGGTTTCACTTGAAGGCCTGCAGGAGAATTTCGCACAGGCTTCAGCCTTGCTGGAAGATTTAATGATCAATTGTGTTGCAGATGAGCAGGCACTTACGGCATTGAAGGCGCGAATCAGCAAGAGCCGTGCTGATGCCAAGAATAACAAGAACCAGATCATGAGCGGACTTACCAGCTTTGCACGATATGGCCCGCAAAACCCGTTTAACAATGTACTTAGCAACGATGAGCTTAGTAAGCTCACCAGTGCCGAACTGATAGATTTGCTGCACACCATCAACAATTACAGTCACCGCGTGTTGTATTATGGCCCTGCAACTTTGGCCGCAATGGCAGCTTCTCTAAAAAACGTACATAAAATGCCGGCGATGTTCAAGGCTGCACCGGCACCGAAAGTGTTTAAATTCAGTGACCAGCCAATCAACGAGGTGTTGTTTGCCAATTACGACATGGTGCAAAGTGAGATCCGCTGGGTGCGTAATGTGCCTGGTTATGACGCATCTAAACAGAATGTGATCGATATTTTCAATAACTATTTTGGTGCCGGTATGGGCGCTATTGTGTTCCAGACCATCAGGGAGAGTAAGGCCCTTGCGTATTCAACGAGCGCCTATTTTGCAACACCTGAGAAACAGGAAGATCCATACTTTGTAACGGCCTATGTTGGCTGCCAGGCAGATAAGTTCAATGAGTCTATAAAGGCTATGAACGAATTGCTCAATGAGCTGCCGTCAGCCGAAAACAATATGGCTGCTGCGAAATCTTCCCTAAAAAAGGACCTGGAAACTGAACGCATTACACAGGACGGAATTATCATGAACTACCTTGCTGCGGAACGCAGGGGGCAGACTGAAGATATCCGTAAACAGATCTATGAAAAGATAGACGGTACGAGCTTCGAAGACATAAAAAAGCTGCATCACGACAACCTGGCTTCAAAGCAATTTACGTACTGCCTGCTGGCTTCTGACAAGAAGGTCAACATGGCAGATGTTCAGAAGGTGGGTAATGTAGTGAAGCTTACGCTGGACGAGATTTTTGGGTATTAAGCGACATCTCATCACCTGAGGTTTCCCGCTACATGACGAGGAGATATAGTTAACTTAATGACATTAGGTTAAAGAAATTGGCGCCCAGCGCAATTTGCTGCATTTTCTCAAACATCGGTTGTATAAAAAAAGAGGCAATTCCAAACAATGGAATTGCCTCTTTTCATTCCGCAAACTACCGTTTTTACCTTGTGCCGTACAGATACTCGTTAATGGTGTACACGTGGCGCATAAAGGTGTTGGAGTATTTCCTGATCACGAATTCGCTGCACCCCTGGTGTGTTTTATTTGCAGGGTCCCAGTCGTAGGTATAGCCTAGTTGTGTCCATGGGTAACGGGTGGCGGTATCGCAAACAAAGAACCTGCTCAGGCGCTGGCTGTCTACCCAGCTTTTGTAGGCTGGGTCGGCATCTGCAGGGAAACAAAGGCCGCAGGCATTGTCGGTCAGCTCGTTGTCGGGGCACGGACGAAACATATCCTGCGCCCGCACCCAAAAGGTAATGAAGTACTTGTATTCTGCTGCGGGAGGAAGGCCCAGCAATTGTTTCAACCGCATATTGATGTGCTTCTTGTCTACGTTTTTTACTTTCTCTTTTAGTTCGGGAGAGGCAGTCACCCACAGATCCCAGCCCTTGGTATTGTAGGGTTGAATGGTAGCAGCATTGGGTGGGTAGTAAGAAGAATCCCCCTTCAGGCTGACCATCAGGTAGTACTTCTGGCCATTAATGGTGGTATCGGTCAGCGAATGGTTTTCATCGCTGATGATCACGAGGTTTTTGGAGATTTTTGATGTTGCCGTATACGATGAATTTACTACCGCCTGGGTATAAAAATAATTCAGATTCGCATCACTGGCGGGAGACGGTGCCTGTGCAATTGCAGTGGCTGTCATTATACAACAGCTCAAGAAGCTGAATAGTTGTTTCGTTACTTTTTTCATTGACGCTATTTTAGATGCTCAAATTTAAAAGCAGACGATCAATTCTAATAATAAATATTATTATTTTTATAAAAATTAATTTCCACCCTGTGTTTCCTGCTGACTTGTACCGGCAAAAGGGATGGAATGCAGACATGCCTGGATCCATTGGGTCATTCTACTGCAATTGGAATCACTCTTTTGCCTGAATCTGCAGGATAAGAAAGGTAATATATCCCTGCCGGAACCCGGAGATCGACCGTAGTGGTGTTGCTGTACTCTGTAATTATCTCCTTTATTTTTTGACCAAGAACATTGGTAATTGTCACCGTCATTGCCTGGCCTGAATAGCCGGCAGTGATCATTAATTTACCGTGACATGGGTTTGGGGTTACAGACAATAAGTTAATTACATTTAGCAGGCTAACACCATCTGGGCACATTCCCGATGGTTTTACAGTGAGCAGTGATGAGACGGTATCGGTTCCGCAGGCATTAGTGACCAGGTAGTATATGTTAACGTTTCCCGGCGAGGATGCAGTGACGATACCTGCAGCGCTAATTGTGGCAATAGCGGGGTTTGCACTAGCCCAGGTGCCGCCTGCTGTGGTGCCACTGAAAGTAGCTATTTCGCCTACGCAGAGGCTGTCCGGGCCGTGTATGGTTGTTGCAGTGGGAACTGAGCAGGGTGTTATTTTTCTTACGGTAGCCGAATACCAGTCAGTTAAAAACAACTCGCCTGCCCTGCTCCTAGCCAGACCAAGGCAATACCCGATCTGTGCTGCTGTCGCGGGGCCACCATCTCCACTGTAGCCTATAATACCATTGCC
>CANCOG010000081.1 GCA_947379685.1 Flavipsychrobacter stenotrophus
CCCATGCGTCTTGTAAGTGCGTACCTTACCGCTCTTAACAAAGTAAAGAAAACGAGGCACACTCCCCTCCTTGTATACTACCTGCTTTTTGGGGTATGACATGGCTTCATGCCCACTCGCAAGCAACTCCATATTCTGTGTTGAGTCATGCACTACTGATAACAGATCAAGAACACCCTCCGGCCCGTTACCAATGGGAGCCTTCATCATCTCGGCCCTTTTCAGCCGTTGCTCAACTGCTTTAATCAATTCAACTCCGCTAACCGGCTTTGTAAGATAATCATCCGCACCCGATTGCATGGCGTTACGCATATCTGTACGCTCAGTTTTCGCGGTTAAAAAAATTATAGGTAAACTCTGAGTTTTAGGATTATTGCGCAGCACATGCAACAGCCCCCAGCCATCAACAATGGGCATCGTAATGTCACTTATGATCAGGTCCGGCAGGTACTCGGATGCCTTCTCAATGCCTTCCTTACCATTTGTAGCTAATAAAATATCGAATCCGGACAATGATAATATCTCTGACAAATTATCGAGTATGTCCGCTTCATCTTCTACAATGAGTATTGTTTTCCTTTTTCTTTCCATAAGCCATCCAATCAATTCGATTATACTAAAGTGAACACTAAAATCATATTAAATAAACATACTGGAAAACTCTATGAATCAGTAATATCAGGAAAAACAACGAATTCAAAAATTGAATTTTGAAATTAAAATAGTCTCCAATGTTTATAATTGATTAACAGTCTAGCGAAATTATGTCTAGTGCATCCGTTTGCAACTGACCAATATCAGCCTCCATACTGACAATGGTCAGGAAACCACATCCCTAGCATTAGTGATATAGCAAAATGAAACAATACACGAACAATTTATTTAACTAAAACCACTTCAGGTTAGTGATTGACGGATCTGCACATTGTATTTATTCCCTGATCAAATAAATGAGGTGACGTGTTTTTTGTGGAGAAGTAAGTTCTGAGGCAAGTGCAATAATGCTCGCAATAGGAGCCGCATCTATCAAAAAAACAATTAGCATCCCGCACATCTCCTCCTGTATCCCTTTTGCATTTGGCATAAAACAGTTTACTGTAGGTATTTTGTGGCTTTCACTCTGCCATCAGGAAGTGGTAAGATATACGACAATTGCTACCCTTCTGTTCCTTTTATTCGCGCTGGTTGTCTGGACCATCATAATACTGGAATTTATAGTTTTTTAGACTATTTTATACGATTAAAAAAAAATGAAGGCGTATTGTAGATGGCGTTAGAAGTGGCGATAGTAGCTTAAATCATAGAGATCGATTTCGGAAAAATCTTACTTTACCGGCATTTCTAAAATAAATCTGGCTGTAAGATATTAAGGAATAATATCTTACAGCCAGAAGAATGTTATTGAAGTAAATTAAAAATAAGGAACAATTACCCTATTGCACGATAACTTTTTCGTTATAAGTCCGCTCACCGGTTATAATTTTGAGCATATAAACGCCTTGAGCGAAGTTGCTCATGTCCAGATTGAACTTTTGCTCTTCGGTAGTTGTATTGGCAACTACTCTGCCGCTAATGTCGGTAACCATAACAGAAGAACTACCGGCAGCGCCCTTAATTTCGATGGTAACAAAGCCAGTGGTTGGGTTGGGGTAGATCTGAATGCTTCCAGCTTCCACTGATTCTGTAATAGTATTGCCGTTATTATTTTCGGAACGGTGGCCGGTAACAGAGACTTCTTTGTAAGCAACTGCAGTTGCGCAAGGTGTAGTTACTGTATACCTAATTGTATCGGTACCGGTTGAAACACCCCTCACTATGCCGCCGCTATTGACAGTGGCCAGAGTATTATTGGAACTGCTCCAAAAACCACCTGTTCCGGTAGTGGAAAGTGTAATGGTTGCACCTGCTGCCACAGTGGAAAGACCGGTAATTGTGCCTGCATTTGGTGCAGCCCTTACTGTAACCGGCTTTTGAGCATAGCTGGTTTGACCGCAGGTATTGGTAACAGAATACCTGATGGTATCGGTTCCACTAGACACTGCGGTAATAACACCTGAAGCAGAAATTGTAACTAAAGATGGATTTGTTGAAGACCAAACGCCACCAATAGTAGGATCAGTAAGAGTAAAACTTGCGCCGGTGCACATTGGTGATGGATTACCATTTATTACCGCAACATTTGTAGGGCCTGTCACAGTAAACGGCCATCTGGCAGTTACCGCGCCACAACCGTAGGTAGCCGTATATAAAATAGTATCCCTTCCTGACGCAACGCCAGTAACAACACCGCCAGCTACTGTAGCAATTGAAGGATTGGAGCTGCTCCAGATGCCACCTGATGTAGGGTGAGTCATTGTAAACGAACTACCCGGGCAAACGGAACCTGCGGCAGAAGTAAAGGCTGGAATAGAGCCGGGTGTATTCACTACTACATTGATACCCGCTTCGCTGTGGCAACCTATGGCATTTGAAACCCTGTAATACATATATCCCGCAGTGCTCCCGCTAACTCCGGTAACAACTCCTGCACTTGTAAAAGTAAGTGACGAGCTTCCGTTGCTGCGCCAAACGCCACCAGATGGTGTACCTGTTAAAGCAGTAGAACCACCGATACAAATTACGGATGTACCTGAAATAGCTGGCACAGAAGGTAATGGACTAACCGTAATATTTACTATTGTTATGGCAGTGTCGGTACCATCGGTAACCTGAACGGTAAATACATCGGAGCCAACATAACCGCCGGCAGGTGTGTAGGTTAAGCCAGCGGGGTAAACTACAGAACCGGTGCTTGTTCCGGTATAAGCTGCTGACACTGTACCATGGCCCGCGCCGGAAACAACACTCCAGTTAAGTGTATGGCGGGCATCAAGATCAAAAATCCTTAGTGCTGCATTAAGGTTACTCGTTGTGTTAACACAAAGGGAAACACTTTGTGTGGTCCCGGCCACAAAATACGGAGCATGGTAAGGTGTTATTTTGCGAATTGCATAGTAGCTCAGGTCAGAAAAAACCACATTACCGCGCCTGTCGGCTGCTATTGCGATAGGGCCACCTATTTCCGCATCAACGGCTGGTCCGCCATCTCCGCTGTAGCTACCCGAACCGTCGCCACCGTAAGTACTTATGATACCGGAAGTGTTGATCTTGCGAACAATATAGTTGGTAAAATCAGTAATGAAAATATTGCCGATTGTATCCACCGCTACGCCGTATGGGGTGCCTACTTCGGCATCTGTAGCCTGCCCACCATCACCACTATATGCTGCCGAACCATTTCCTGCAACTGTGCTGATGATGCCTGCCGGGGTAACCTTCCGTACATTAGCTGAGCCTGGGTCAGCTATAAATAAATTACCACTGTTGTCAAGAGTTATATTATAAACATAATTAATTTGTGCATCAGTTGCCTGACCGCCGTCGCCAGAGCTACCCGCGGCACCAACACCAGCAAAAGTGTGTATTATGCCCGAGTTGTCAATTTTACGGATACAATAATTAGCGGCATCGGCCACATATACATTTCCGCCTGCATCAACTGCGACAGACTGCGGGAGATAAAGTTCGGCATCAGATGCCTGCCCCCCATCTCCGCTATAGGAGAAACTTCCAATACCTGCAAATGTACTGATGACACCTGCCGGAGTGACTTTGCGGATTTTTGAATTATAGGTATCCGCGATGTATACATTTCCAGCAGCATCAACAGCTACCCCGCTCGGAAATGCTAAGGCAGCATCCGTTGCAGCGCCACCGTCGCCATAAGAATCAAATGCCCCATTACCCGCAATAGTAGTAATAATACCTGCAACATTGACCTTGCGTACTACTCCATTGTCCGCGTCCGCGATAAACAAATTGCCAGAACGGTCAAATGCGATCCCGAAAGCCTCCGATATCTGGGCGTTGGTAGCGGCACCGCCGTCACCCGAATAACCAGAGCCGAGGGAACCGCCACCTACGGCGGTAACAATGTTCTGCGCGCGCAGTTCAGGTGTGCTGAGTGCGGCACATGTAGCCAGCAAAATGCATTTTGCGGCCCTTTTTAGAAGTGTAGATTTATTTTTCATTTTTTTGATGTTTTAAAATAACTATTAAAAATTCTGAATTCTACTTTGTATGCAAGCCTCAAAATGAAGGCCATTTTCTTAATGCCTTTAGAGCGTTCAATTTTGTGGTTGTGATGCTGCCAACAATATTACGTTATAAGGCAATATTATCCAAATACGAATAATGGCATATGTTTTTATCAACACTAAACTAATAGCGGGGTTAATGTTACTACAATAAAAATTCGTGCGAATGTAATATTCGTGCGCACACTTTGTACACCTATTGAAACTTATGTGCATCCAATAATTGACAGTGGTGGTTATTGTGTGCTCCTTACTGGCTTTTGTGGTAAGCTTCTATGTTCAACTTCCGACATCAATTGTCGAAAGCCCAGCGAAATTCCCAAAACCTCATCAAAAACCCAAAAAACAACCATATATTTATTACTGAAATGAAATTCAGTATTCTTTTTATGTTTATTGTGTTGAACACCCTGATTGCCATCGGGCAAACAAACCAGTTGGGCGACATTATCGACCGCGACAGCCTTGAAATGGAGTTGGGAATGATCAGATGTGATTCATTAAAATCTTGCTACGAACATGGTGTTTCTTTAATTGAGAATGGCAATTTCCCTGAGGGCAAGAGTTTATTACTCGACATTTTAAGTACGCCTGATGCAAAATGGGGCATGGGTGGTATCCGGAAAATCAGACATAATTCAGCGATACAGATTTACAAAGGCTACAAACAACAAAAGGCATATGATAGTGCATTGCATTGGCTTTTTCTCTCCGACACAGTTTACTATCTCAGCAATGGATGTGGAAATTGCAATCTCTCCGATTGGGCCGAGAGCAATTCAAATTTCATGGCACTATTTGAACTAACCGGTAATTATAAAGAGACGGAAAGGTTGCTATTGGAAACCGCCATTATTAATTTTAGGCAAGACACGTTCAAAAATCTCAGGAAGATAAGAGAGATATTTATCGAACACGAAGACATACATGGTCTGAAAAGAAAATTCGACAAGGCTATAACACAATACTATTCTAGGGCCTCCAATTCCACTCCCCGCCGATTTTATTATTTCAGGTATTTCATATTCTTGGGCTCAAAAATGTACACAGAACCTCCCTGGTATTCTAATACGAACAATACTAATGAGCAAAAATTAGCAAAACAGCAATTAATCAGTAAAATAAAAACCACCGCTTTCTATAAAATGCTGGTTGACTTGGAAAAATCTTAACGCGCGCCTACCTGAACCACTAACCTACCCTTGTGCCCTTAATGAAACCCCTATTATTCTAACCCAATCAACTTTGTGTCCTTTGTACACCCTCCGTGCCCTTTGTGGTTAGCCTGCACGTGCAACAGTTCACACGCCCGCCACACCAATTTTCCCTATTATGCCATAGCTTTGCTATTGCATCTATAAAAATGGCCGTACTCCACAACGAAAAATCTTTACAGGACGTTCATGCCACCATCGACCCGTCGAAGGCTGGCAGTAAAATGAAGAAACTGTTTGCCTTTTTTGGACCAGCCTACCTGGTAAGTGTCGGCTATATGGACCCAGGCAACTGGGCCACTGACATTGCGGGCGGCAGCCAGTTTGGTTATCTTTTGCTGTGGGTATTACTCATGAGCAACTTTATGGCCCTGCTGCTTCAAAGCCTAAGTGCCCGCCTGGGAATTGTACAGGGTCGCGATCTTGCGCAATGCAGCCGTGAATTATACCCGCCATTTGTCAATTATGTGCTTTATGCCCTGGCCGAAATAGCTATAGCCGCCTGCGACCTTGCCGAAGTATTGGGCATGGCCATCGGACTTAACTTGCTTTTCCATATACCACTACTATGGGGTGTTATCATTACCCTGCTCGATACCTTCCTGCTGTTGTACCTGCAAAAACTTGGTATGCGCAAGATGGAAGCATTCATTATTGCGCTCATTGCCATTATTGGTGGATGCTTCCTTGTTGAGATATTTTTGGCTAAACCATCGCTTCCGGCAGTTGCGGCCGGCCTCATACCCCACATCCCAAATCATGCAGCATTGTATATTGCCATAGGTATCATAGGCGCAACAGTAATGCCCCACAACCTTTACCTGCATTCAGCCCTTGTGCAAACCCGCAAGATAGGCAGCGACGAAAAATCGATACGGAAAGCTATTAAATTCAACATTCTGGATAGCGCTATTGCACTGAACATTGCCTTTTTTGTAAATGCAGCAATACTCGTTCTGGCGGGTACTGTGTTTTTTACATCTGGCAACAACAACATTGCATCCATTCAGGACGCACATAAACTGCTTGCACCTTTGCTGGGCAGCAAGTACGCAGCTATCCTTTTTGCCGTAGCATTGGTGGCGGCAGGCCAGAGTTCTACCATTACCGGCACGCTAGCCGGACAGATTATTATGGAAGGTTACCTCCATTTGAGGCTCAATCCTGTTGCACGCAGGCTGCTGACCAGGCTGCTGGCTATTGTACCTGCGATAATTGTAATTCTGCTGACCGGTGACACCCGCATAGATGAGATGCTCGTATTCAGCCAGGTGCTACTGAGTATGCAGTTGGCATTTGCCGTAATACCGCTGATTCATTTTGTGAGCGACAGGGCCAAGATGGGCAATTTCACCATTGGCCTGAAAACCAAGATCGCATCCTGGCTTGTCGCTACCGTCATCCTTTTTCTCAATATTAAATTATTCCTGGAAAGCGCTCTTTCCTGGATGGACGCCACCAATAATTACTGGCTGAAGGCACTGATTGTAGTGCTGATCGCATTTATTGGCGTCGTACTGTTCTTCACCATATTTTATCCCTTCATCCTAAAAAGGAAGGCACATCACGCAGCCAGTATCCATAAAAACGTCCCATCGGATATAGTAGCAGGTTTGGAAACGGTGTCGTTTTCCCGTGTTGCACTGGCACTTGATTTCAGCGACAAAGACCGTATGGTGATACAATATGCAATAAGGCTGGCGAAGGAACACACCTCGTTTATCCTCATTCATATTGTGGAAAGCGCATCTGCCACTGTTATGGGCAATGAGGCTCAGGACTTCGAGACCATGAATGACAAGGCTACGATGGCAGAATTTGTGACCCTGCTTACTGAAAAGGGCTATGATACCACCGGTATACTCGGCTTCAAGAACCGTGTTACCGAAATAGCCCGAATAGTTAATGAAAACCATTGCGACCTGCTGGTAATAGGCAGCCATGGCCACAAAACCGCCAAGGACTGGCTCCTGGGCGAAACCATTAATTCTGTACGCCACAAAATAGACATCCCTGTATTCATTGCGCGGTAGCTTGAATTAGACTGAGTATTACCCTACTCCATCATATACCGCTTCTTCCTGTTTTTCCAGCCGGCTTCATTTTTGTCATTTGTATAGTAAACGACAAGGTCGGCAATTTCCTTGCCTGCTACGTAGCATATACGCTTATTGATCTCGCCGTCAATGGTAGAAAAATACCACCATCCCTTGTTACCCGTTGAATTTTTCAGGAAGGGAGTTTTGAATACAATTACATCAGCCTCTGCTGCGTAAGTAGTAACATATACCTTTACATTTGCCTGTTTCACGAACTTGGTCACACCCACAATTTGTGCACTCGCAGTAACTGAGGCCGATAAAGAAAGAACACCAATGGCAAGTATAGAAAAGTACTTTTGAATTGACATGATAATAACGTTTTTTTGCGTTGCTGAATCAGGCTGTTAAAATAGTAAGTATGCTCGATAATAAAAAGTTCGCGGTAATTGTTGCCGGAGGAAAAGGTACGAGAATGGGCAATGCCCTGCCCAAACAATTTCTTCCTCTTTGCGGCAAACCAGTGCTTGGCCACTCTGTACAGGTATTTGCAGATACATTTCCCGGCATCACCATCATACTTGTTCTCCCCGCCGATCAGCTTAGTTATGCCCAAATTGTTTTACAATCATTGAGGGAACCCATTGATGCCATTTTGGTAAAGGGCGGCGAAACCCGCTTTCACAGTGTGCAAAACGGCCTAAAAGCGATAGATGGCGAGGGCATTGTTTTTGTGCACGATGGCGCCAGGCCACTTATAACCAGCAACCTGCTCCTCCGTTGTGCCAGCCAGGCAGAACAACTGGGCAGTGCCATACCGGCTATACCGGTTACAGAAAGTATGCGCATTGTTGATGGTGATAGCTCCAAGCCCGTTAACCGCGACCAAATGCGCATTATCCAAACACCCCAAACTTTTCGCACTAGTATCATTCTCCCCGCATTCGGGCAACCATTTGATGCCGCCTTTACAGATGAAGCAACCGTGGTAGAAGCTTTTGGGCAGAAAGTTTTTTTAACCGAAGGAGAGCGCAGTAACATTAAAGTTACAACCCCCGAAGACATGGTTATTGGAGAGGCGTTATTAGCCGCAATGAGCGAGAAGTAGACTAGGGCAAACAAAAAGCCGCAAATAGGCCAAAGGCACAATTTACGGCTTTGCAAAAATATCGTTATAACAATTAAAGAAACCTGAACCCTGCATAGACCTGGAACGAGTTGCTCCTCCAGGCTCCGGTTGCAGAAGATATGCTGGCATTGTTCACATCGGTGAGCCCGAGAATATAGCGCCCCCCAACAGTGAACTTCATGAAACGCACTTCTACCCCACCCACTGCGGCAAAGCTGCCGGATTTCAGTGTCTTAGATACATCCGCACTGGAGGCATCTACAGATTTTATGGACATAAGGGTGCTAAACTGCGGGCCGGCCATCAGCCATACTTTTGGGGTAAGGGCCTTTCCGACTAACTTATATTCAAATAAAATAGGAATATCGAGGTACAGCGCACGGAAACCGCCCTTCGTCACAGAGTCTTTTACACCGCTGAGCGTATAATGTGCGGAATTGACCAGCACTTCAGCCTGAACCCCCATCTTGTTTTTATGAACACCTACAATGGCACCTGCGGATATGCCCGGCTTGTACGTACTTTCCCAGTTATCGCCACCAAAGCGCGCGAAGTTGGCACCAATTTTAACGCCAAGGTCCACTTTGGGTAACTTACCCACAACCGGAACTTTCTGTGCCCGCACCGGGCAAACAAAAATAAGGGCAATAGCCAAAGAAAATAAAACAATCCGTTTCATAAAAATGAGCTTTAATAATGCTGTTTAACCGCGCAAAAACCGTGCCAGCCAAAGGTAAGAAACCAACACATAATAAAGTACACCCACCTCCCTAAAACATAAAAGCCAGCCGTAGAAACGATGGCTGGCTTTCAATTCAGTAATTTTTTACCACTTACCCTTGTACCAACGCTTGATACGATAATTAAGGTAAACCTGGCCGCTACCTGTCATCCACGTATCGGTGATTCCTTTGATTTTCTGGTTATTAATATCCTGATAACCCTGTGCATAAACGGCGCCGAGCTTAAATTTCCTTGCGAAGGAGATTTCCAAACCGAACAGAATGGAAATATTTGATTCTTTAAATAATTTGTCACTACCCCATGCCTTGGTGTACACGCCATTATTATCAGTAACAGAAATTTGCTGTGTGTATTGTGCACCAAACAAAAGTGCGAGGTGCTTACCGGTGTTTATCTCAGCCATTACCGGAATGTTGACATACATATTGGTAAATTCCCCCTTGGTGGTACTGTCAGATATTGCGTTGGTGTTGTGCTCATAATTATGAGCAGCAGGAAACTGAGTAGTAAAACTAGCCATGCTACCAGTTGCTTCGGCCTTGATGCCAAAAACACCCCAGCGCCTTTCATAGTATAACCCTGCTACTGCGCCCGGGTTATAGTCCGTGGTGAACGGATAACCAACAATCTGCTGCATATTGGCTCCTGCCTTCAGCCCGATATCAGTATAGTTATAAGGTCCTATGCCACCATCAGTTGCGTACGTTTGAGCGTCCGTTCGCAGGCCTGTGAATAAAAAAGCGGCGCATAATGTAAGTAGTAAGGTTTGCTTCATACGTCTTGTATTTTAGTCGGGTTAGTAAAAAAATCGTGCCTGATTAGTAATGTTTAAAATATTGTTTCTTTAACCTGTATATCAGATTCAGCTGACCACTGCTGGTCATCCACCGATCAGTAATTCCGGGAAATTTCTTATTGTTAATATCCAAAAAGCCAATGGAGTAATTTACTGCAATCCTCACTTTCTGGCTCAACTCGAACTCAACACCCGCAATAGTTGAAAAATTACCGGGGCTGAATACCTTATCCGTATTCCAAACACGTGCAAAAACGCCGGATTGCTCATGGGTATAAACGAGATAACTGTAGGCTACACCCATTTGCAAGCAAATACTTTTTGCCGGCCGTATCTCTACAATGAATGGAACATTAAGATTTATAGTATTGAACACAGCCTTGGTTACCGAATCACTTTCTTTATGTGTATTCGGGATAAATGACATTGCTGCTGGATTGCTGGTGGTTGCCTGGGCAAAAGAGGCGGTTAATCCGGTCATGATACCAACGCTATTCTTCCTCCTTTTGATATAGCTACCCAGCGTGATTCCGGGGTTATACTTCTGCTCGAAAGGATAGGCCGTCAACTGCTGGAGATTGACCCCGGCAATGATGCCCCATTCGTTATATTTTTTTTCGCTTTCTTTAATTTCGTCGGGCATTACCTGCGCACTCAAAGAATAACTTGTTAATATAGTTGCACATAGGACAATAAAATTTATTATTTTTCGATCCCTGATCATTATATCAATTCTGTTAACTGAAAACAAACTTTATTATCGCCATAAAAATATTAATGCTTGGATAAAAAAGCAATATATTAGAGCGTGACACTAACTTTTGTAAAGGTAGGCAAGATTCCTGAAATTACTTTCTAAAGGCAAGTTTGAAATTACACATATTTCTTATCCGCATGAGCTATTAACATTTTATGATCAAAAATTTCCCACTCACGGGTTGAGTACCTTCATAAACCATATCGAGAAATTGCTCGCCATACTCCAGGTAGTAGTCTGAAAAATTATCCCTCCGCTCGGTTAACCCGCCACCGGGAAAGAGCTTGGCCTTTAATGTTGCGATCCGCTGCATTTGCACAGCAAGTTTTTTCTTTTCTGCCCTAAGCATTTTTTGTTCCAGAGTTTGCAGCTGGTGTTTCATTCTTGTTAACACAGCTGCAGCACTGAGCTTGAGTGTCGCGTCAATTGCCGTAGCTTTCTCCTGCAATTGCTGCAATAGCTGCTCCATAGCCGCAAGCTCATTTGTCGTCTGCCACTCAATTCCCGCGAGCCGGGCGACAATTTCCTTTTCTATTTCATTTATTGGGGCAAACAAACCAGCATCGTTAAGGCCCAGTTGCTCTTGCAGCCTTAATGCAATTTTATCTTCCACCATTATAGATTGCCGCAGTAGTATACATGGCAGAAACCCATTATAATGTCCAAACAAGGTTTTCAACTGCATCCAATAGGCGACTTCTGCCCCACCACCTATAAATACAACATCGGGTAAAATAGTTTCCTGGTAAAGCCCGCGCAACATAACATTTGGGCTGAAGCGCTCCGGATGTTCATATAATTCCGCAAGAATTTCCTCCCTGGTCCAACGGATATCGGTATTAACCACCCACCAGCCGTTTTCGTCATATTCAATCCGCTCCCTGATTTGATCCGTCAGATAAAAGAGGTTTATCTCGCGAGGATGGGCCTGTATTTTATAGTGTTCCCCTAATTGAACTATCTGCCTGGCAATAATTGGCTGTGCATTCCTATTGAGCAGCTCATCTTCCATAACCGGGATAAACTGATGCTTAAAAGCCGCATCATCAGGATCTAAAATAACCAGACCAAACCTGCCAAACAATTCATTTACCAGAAATTGAGTAGCAGCGCCGATAGTTGCATGTTTAAGATAAGCATCGGTGATCATTTGCTGCAGCCTGTCGCAATTGGCTCCCGGCGGTCCGAAAGTCCTAAACAATTGATCGAGCAGCTTTTTCAATCCCTTTGTACTCATTCGCCCCACAGCCCCTTTCTGGCCGTCGCCATCCCAAACATATTTATCGCCCCTGAACCTGAAGACACCCAATTCTTCAATATCATTATCTTCACTGCCCATGTAATATACAGGTACAAAATGCTTCTCAGGATGTCTTTCGTTCAATACATCTGCTAGCTTGATGGCATGAATGATCTTGTAAATAAAATATAGATAACCCGTGAGTAAGTTCGGCTGGTGGGCTGTGCAAACAGTGTAGGTATTATCATTTGCCAACAACTCCAGATTCTGCTGCACCCTTGAGTGAATCTCCAACCCGTTGTACTGCCGTTGCAACGTATTGCATAATACAACACGGTCAACGGGAAAGTTTGCACGCTCTGCTATTGCATCGTCCATACCTGCCTCATCGCAATAGAACGAATAAAAAGGCTGGGTACCCGGTTCGTTACCGAGGTAATCTGTAACGAGCTTCGAAAAAAAACCGGTTTCCGCACAATCAACGTAACTAAAGCGATAAGCCACTTGTAAAGATTTAGGGTGCGAAGTTACTCCCATGCAAACAAACTGCAGATACTCTGTTGCAATAGTGAAAAAGAATTTTTCAATATGCAAGAGAGACCCATGCATTTAAAAATGCATTTTATCCTGACAAAATTGATGTACATTTAGTCTTTATCAAACATGCCAATGCCAACTATTGAAAGATATAATTCTGACCGCAATGAAGACCACCTGACTAAA
>CANCOG010000082.1 GCA_947379685.1 Flavipsychrobacter stenotrophus
CGTCAGTTGTCACAAATCCAAATACATTATCACCAGGTATGGGCTGACAACATTGCGCTAATTTATACAGAATCTTACCAGAGCTTTCACCCAGTATCACCAGTTCACCCTTTGCCGGCATGGTCTTCTGTACTTCCTCGTCGCTCAGTAAATTCTTAACTTCATTCTTCGCTTCCTTCGCTGGCTGCAGAAATTTCTCGCCGTGAGGTGTAAAATTCTTGAGCTCCCGAAGGTCAACACTACCCACCGCAATGGAGTAATACAGTTCAAATGGGGTTGCCTTTTTAAAATACGAACATATCTCATTTATATTAAAATGAGACATATACACGTTCATTTGCTCCAGCTTTTTCTTCAGTGTTTCCTTGCCCATTTCCGCCACCTTTCGCTTGGCTTCTTTAAGAAAAGTCTTCACCTTCGACTTTGCCTTAGCTGTGATCAGGAATTCCAGCCATTCTTCCGATGGTTTTTGCTTAGAGGAAGTGATGATCTCAACCTGGTCGCCGCTATGCAGCACATGGGAAAGTGGCACGAGCTTATAATTAACCTTGGCACCAATTGATTTACTACCTAGTTCGGAATGGATGTCAAACGCAAAATCGAGAACAGTTGCTCCTTTTGGTAACACCCGCATATCTCCCTTGGGTGTATATATGTAAATTTCTTCTGTAAAAAGGTCCAGTTTAAAGTCCTGGATAAAATCGATCGTATCAGTATCGGGATTGGTCAATATTTCCCTCAAATGTTCCAGGAATGCATCCAATTTGCTTTCCTGGGCTGTTGCCGCACCTTCTTTATATTTCCAATGAGCTGCAAGACCTTTCTCTGCGATCTCATTCATTCTTGAAGAACGGATCTGCACTTCAACCCAACGGCCATTGGGACCCATTACCGTAGTGTGCAAGGCTTCGTATCCATTGCCCTTGGGTACGCTTATCCAGTCGCGCAACCGTTCGGTACTGGGGTGGTAAATATCTGTTACTATTGAATAAGCCTTCCAGCAATCTTCTTTCTCGCGATCCATTGGGGACTTAAGGATAATGCGGATGGCAAACAAATCATATACCTCATCGAAGGTTACATGCTTTGTTTTCATTTTATTAAATATAGAATGTATCGCCTTAGGCCTTCCATATATTTCAAAATCAAATCCTCCTGCCGTCAGTACTTCCTTAATTGGTTTAATGAATTCGTTTACATACCTGGTTCTGTCTCTCTTTGTTTCCTTTAGGCTGCGGGCAATTTCCATATAAGTTTCTGGCTGAGTATACTTCATAGCCAGATCCTCCATTTCAGACTTTATTTCGTAGAGCCCCAACCTGTGGGCCAATGGGGCGTATATATAGGTAGTCTCTGAAGATATTTTCAGTTGCTTTTCGCGGTTCATACTTTCCAGGGTCCGCATATTATGCAGCCTGTCAGCGAGTTTTATCAATATCACCCTTGGGTCATCGACCAGGGTCAACAATATCTTTCTGAAGTTTTCAGCCTGTAATGTGGTGTCCCCCTTAATATCAACAACGTTGGATATTTTTGTGAGCCCGTCAATAATTTTGGCTATCGGCTTACTAAACTCCCGTTCAACATCTTCAAGTGAGATCTCCGTATCCTCAACCGTATCATGCAGCAGCGCACATATGGCAGATGTAACGCCCAAACCTATTTCTTCGGTTACTATTCTCGCAACGGCCAGCGGATGGAGTATATATGGTTCCCCAGATTTTCGCCGCATATGCCTGTGTGCTTCCACCGCCATTTCGAAAGCATGGCGGAGCAATGCTTTGTCTCCCTTTTTTATACTTTGCTTCAGCGACTTTAAGAGTGCCCTGTATTCCCGGAGTATGATCTTCTTCTCTTCTTCGTCGGTCTTGTCGTATGATAGCAATACTTTGTTCTGCATAATTGAATGAGCAAGATATCAAATTTAAGGTAATTGCGCCAATTGACAACGGAAATTTGCAGCACATGGCAACCGTAAACATTGTGGGCAAAAGAGTTTAATTTCAGACTATTGATCGGTTACCAGGTATTGAAAGGAAAGCGTTGTTGAATACGCTAAACACGAACACCAATGACAAGCACATCATCTACCTGTTCATTACTCCCCTTCCATTGTTCGAAGTACTGCCTGAGGTGGCCGTCCTGTTCCTTCATATTCATCGATTGAATATTCAGCAACATTTCCTTGAATTTCGCAGTCATGAGTTTTTTACCATTTGTCCCACCAAACTGATCGGCATACCCATCGGTAAATATATAAATGGTATCCCCTTCCTCTAATTGAATGTTGTGGCTGGTGAACGTGCGGTCTCGAGCCATTTGCAGGCCACCTATTGGAAATTTGTCCGGAGCAAATGTGGCTATCTGCTCTTTTCTGATCACCCACAATGGCCTGTTGGCACCGGCATATTGCAATTCATGGTGATTCAGATCAAAGGAACAAATCGCAATATCCATCCCATCATTCGATTCGTTCTCACTTTGGCGTAGCGTTTCAATAATGGAGATATTGAGCAAATTCAATATTTGCGAAGGTTCCACTACCCCACGTTCATTAATGACCTGATTCAGTAGTGAACTGGCTATCATACTCATAAACGCACCGGAAACGCCATGCCCGGTGCAATCTCCGGCAATAACAATTACCCGGCCATTTTTTTCGGCAAATGCATAAAAGTCTCCGCTAACAATATCTTTCGGAAGAAATAAAATAAACGAGTCGGTCAGAACCTTTGAAATAAGTTGCACATCAGGCAAAATAGCAGATTGGATGCGTTGCGCGTAATTGATATTGTCTGTTATCGCCTTGTTTTTAACCTGTATATCCTTCAACAGCAACTCCGAACGGTTCTTTTCTACGGTGAGTTCGTTATTCTGCTTTTCGATTCGCTCCTTTTGGGCCACTACCTCGGTTGTCCTTACAGCTACCTCTCTTTCCAGATCTTCCTTTTGACTTTCCAGCATTTTTTGCTTTTCAAGTTCCTGCTGCAGTGTTTTTTCCGAAAGTTGGTTCACTTCATCCAGCTTTCCCTTAAGCTCCTTATTAATATTGCCCACACTCCATGCCAGGAAAAGAGATATGGAAACCGGTAAGCTTAAAATAGCGGCTATTGCAGTAAACAGGAACAACATGCCAGAAACGGTAGAGTCATCGAAGGATAAACCTCCGTTAAAATTTGAATAGATGAAGCAGAAAAGAGCAAAACCCGTAAAAAACAAGACTCCCGTACCAATTAATCTGGAGCCCGGTTTCTTTCTGTATATGGTTATGCCTAACCTGATGATTACCTGATAAAGGACAGTGTTCCCCAAATAAATAAGCATTATTATGCCTGCTGATTCGTTGATTGCATAAACAACAGGTACAAGCAGGCAGGCGATAAGTACAAAATTGAAACTACTGATCACCTTGATAAATTTGTACTTGAAATGCGCTCCACTATATAAGTTGTACACAAAACCGCTTAATGATGCACAAATGGCAGGAAGGATCACAATCAACAGAATAGTGAAACTTACTAGTTCTAGCGTGGGACTGGTGCTCAACGAGTTGAAATACCAAAGAAGGAATGACATTCCCAGGGAAAAACTAAAAACAGAAAAAAACAAATTAGTTTTTGATGACCTGTTGTATAAGTATAAGAATAAATGCAGCACAGCGAGAGCAATAAAAATTCCGAACAAAAGAATATCCAAAAAAGTATTGGCACGCGTATGCCAGTGATCCTGCTGAATCATGAAGGCGGTCTGGCCTATCTTCATTTCGAACCCTGCAAACCTGCTGTAAAAAAAACTGAAGTTCCGTTGCGCCTTATAATTAGCATATCTAACGGCAAGAACATGCTCCCCTGGTTTTAGCAAATTGATGGGGAATGGCAGGTATTGTGGATCATAGTAAACAGAACTATCCTTCCCATTAATAACACCATTTACAATAACCAGTCCGCCATCGAGATATACTTCTGAGGCGCCAAAATGCATCATTCTCAATGCAAAAGAACGACTTACCATACTGCTGTCAACACTAAAGTGAAGCCTGAACCAACCAATTCCGCTAAATGGCTGAGCCGTAGTTTTTGTTTGTTTATCGATGAGCAACCAGGGGCTGGTAATTTTCCAGCTACTGTCGTTAAACTCCATTGCTGAAGCTGAGGGGATATCACCATCATGGTATTTCCAATGCTTTTCAAGGGAAATGTTCACTCCGGGATCATGTCGTTTTGTAAAGGTGTCAAGGGTGAGCACTGTCACATCATTTCCGCCTTGCGCAAATGAAATAACCGGCAATAACAGCAGTAATAACAAAACCACTCCTTTCATAGCGACTAAAGTACAATATAAAATGATGGAAGCAGCCTAAAATAGGGGAAACCAAGCAATAAGAATTTAAACCCTTACGCCAATCACTAATACGTCATCGACTTGTTCATTTGTTCCCCTCCAACTTTCAAAAAAATGCTTCAGATGAGCGCCTTGCTCTTTCATGTTCTTGTGTTGGATACCCAGTAACATGTCCCTGAATTTACCAGTCATCAACTTTTTCCCATTGGGCCCACCAAACTGATCGGCATATCCATCGGTGAAGATATAGACTGCGTCGTCCTTTTGAAGCGACGCAATATGTTTGGTAAATACCCTTTCGCGCGCCATTTGCAGCCCGCCGATCGGGAACTTATTGGGCGCAAAAACCTGCATTTGATTATTCCGGAGTAACCACAACGGCCTGTTCGCACCGGCAAAATGCAGCTCTTTCCGATTGAGGTCAAAAGAGCATATAGAAATATCCATACCGTCATTTGACTCGTTTTCACTTTGCCTTAGTGTTTCTATAATGGAAATGTTCAGCTGGTTCAAAATCTGATCTGGCTCGACAACGCCACGTTCATTAATGATCTGGTTCAGCAGGGAGCTCGCTATCATACTCATGAATGCCCCGGAAACGCCGTGACCAGTGCAGTCGCCCGCAACAACTATAACCCTTTCGTTTTTTTCCGCAAAAGCATAAAAATCTCCACTCACTATATCCTTGGGTAAAAAGAGTATAAACGCATCATTCAGGGTTTTAAATATCAATTGCACATCTGGTAAAATGGCGGACTGAATTCTCTGGGCATAATTAATATTATCCGTGATCGCCTTATTTTTCAACTCGATCACTTCTTTTTGCTGCATCACCTCAAGGGTCCGCTCATATACTTTTAATTCGAGCTGGCTATTCAGATCTTCGAGTATCTGCTTCTTTTCCTTTTCCTTTTCCAGGTTTTCTTCCGAAAGCCTTTCTATAGACTTGATCTGGCTTACAAGTTGTTTCTGATTTTCACCATTGCGCCTGCCCAACACCAGGGCCACACTGAGAGGATAAATACAAAGTCCTATTTCCGTAAGGTTGTCCAAAACAGATTCTAACACCGGGGAAGTAGATTTCATTTCAAATATGAAGGAAGAAGAAACAAACGCCGGAAGTAAAAATGTAACAACCAGATTAATTGTACACATGATAGTAATTGTTTTTGCTTCCCAGCGTTTTTGGCCGAATCCTCTTATCAGATAATAAAGGCAAGAGCCAAGTGTGTACATCAGCAAGAAAACAGTAACAATGAAGGCAACAACTATATATGGATTAGTCTGCTGACTTAAGTTTATGGACGTAGCTGAAAAATACCTGATTCGAGGGTCAAATGAAATTAATGCCGCCACAGCCATTATAGCTAGTGGTATTTTCGATTTCTCACTGTTTCTTAACACTTTAGCAAAGAATATACTCAAAAATTCGAAGGATATAGCAGCAAACATCAAAACGACAATAATACCGGGAGCATCGTCGAAAATACCAATTTTCATATTCTGCCAGAGAAAGGCCATAGAGGCAAAAAAGCAAAATAGAGAGAAGTAAATATTCTCAGCCTTTTCGCGATAATATAAAAATAAAATTATAAATATGATACCAAATGCAAGAAAGTAAAAGCCTTGTGCAAATGATTTGTTCGCTTCAATTGTCCGATCGTGTACTTTCTCATTTGCCCAATCAATTCCACCAATTGAGGCCTGAAGATCCAGGGTATGGCTTTTAGGATGAGGTTTGTAAGTGATCTCAAATTTTTCAGAACTGTCCTTAAATATAAAGTTCACATACTCATCTTGAAACAAGCTGGCTGTATTACCGGCTTTACTACCTGCCTTTGGTCTTGCATATATCCCGGTACCTAGTATCAGCCGCCCATTTAGTTTAATTTCAGTAGATCCAACAATTTTATAGTGCAGCGCATATATCCCGGTTAGTAATTCGGGAACAATAACAAAATCGGTGGTAAGCTTGACGGTTACGGGTTCACTGAAGGCTAAAGTATCAGGCCTTTCGGTTATGATTTCCCGAATATTTCCCTTTTCATTAATAATTTTCACATCCCATTCTAGTTCCGATGAAAACAAAACTATTCTTTCAGCAGTATCTATGATGGCCTTCCCATTTTTATGTTTGCTGTTAATTTCACCCATGTAACCAATTCTCACTGTCTTAGCAGTGGCATCGCTAAGGGCAAATACTATAAATAGCAGAATTAAAACCTGCTTTAAAAATTTAAAAGAGTACCCTGAATGTACAATTAGTGGCATGACGAGTTGGTTAACAATATGCTATTTACAATTTTTATCTGATACTCAAAAACAAAAGTGTGTCGGTTTCATTTTACGATTTAACGGGATGAGGTCTTTCCACGTTCTATCGTCGTTATCTAAGTCGCGCCGCAGCAGGAAAATGTTACATTAACAGGCAAATAAACATTTGCAAACTGTACAATTGGTTCACAAAAGCAAAAACCAGTATCTCAAAGAAAGTATTTTTGCCGTTCTCACTTTGTTTCTTAATTTAGTTGCATCGTTCTAAATGAGGCCTCTGCTTTATAAAAACAGCTTCCGCCTGGTTGAACCTGATAACCATTCCAATTCCATGCGATCACTTATTATTTGTTTATTTATTTTACTTGCTTTGCCCGGTGCCGGCACATTGCTGGCACAATCCAAAAATGTTACCGGACAGTCTTCAAAAACGAAGGGAGCACCTGGAGCCAATAAATTTACCTTGCAAATGCAAGCCAATGCAGAATGTAACTTATTTATTAATGATGAAAACAAGGGACTATTGAAACTCGGTGAACAAAAACTGATCTATTTGAATCTAGGAGTGAATAAAATTAGTGCCCGGCCAACTGGCAACGAATATAGTGTTTTCAATACAACTTATGATGTTGCTCAAAGTGAATTGAACAAGGAAAATACCATAACCCTGGAGCTTGCTAGAAAAGCCGATCCGGAAAAAGCAGAGGATAAACCCAATTGGTTCTTCAGGGCATTAACTAACATTATAGAAAAAAGAAAACTAAGCTGGTAATAAAGTTGAAAATAATTTTTAGACCAGATATTAAAGCGCTGTATCCATAAGCACATGATTGACTAATAACTCGAAAAAAACGCCTGTAATTGCAATTGAGTAAAATCCCGAATTAAGTTTTATATTTGAAACACAAAAGCTGATCTCCTGATGGCAAAAATAAATCTCTACAATACCTATTTGAACATGGAAAAGGAAGATATTATCCTTTCGTTCAAGGGAGATATTACAAAGGACCTGCTCTCATCTGTCTACCAGATAGTTGAGGCCCGGATGGAGAGTGAAAATGAAGACCAGAAGAGAAAGAAGAAATTTTATCATGTGCTGGTGGAATGCCTTCAAAACATGTACCACCACATGGAATCGCTTCAGGAAAGCGGTGCAAAAGGTGAATTACACGATCAGGCAGGTAGTGCTATTTTTATGGTAGGCCGGGGAGAAGCAGGATGTTACCTTATTTATACCGGAAATTTTATACTGCATGAAAATGCCGAACAACTGAAAGAAAAAATAGACAAGATCAATGGCATGAATCCGGTTGAGTTAAAGGCATACTACCTTGAACGGTTAGGCGCATCAGAGCTATCAGAAAAAGGTGGTGCAGGATTGGGCATTATTGACATTGCCCGTAAATCAGGAAATAAAATCGAGTATGATTTTCAAACCATTTCCGAAACATTTTCATTTTTTACTCTTTCTGCCAAAATAAACTAAGCGAAAACAGAACATTATAATGGAAAATTTAATTGTAGAAGGAACTAACAAGACACCTACTGTAAAACTGATCGCAGACAGCGGCCTTTTAGAAATATCCGGGAAATCAATACCTGAAAATTCATTTGGATTTTACCAGCCCCTGCTTACCTGGTTGGATAATTATATAGCCCAACCCTCGCCAAAAACTGAAGTAAAAATAATATTAGAGTATTTTAACACAAGCTCATCTAAATGCATACTCGATATGCTGCGCAAACTAGAGTCACTAAAGAAAACTAGCAGAAGTGAAGTGGTAATTTTATGGCACTATGAAAAGGAAGATGAAGACATGATGGAGGCCGGCCAGGATTACAATTCATTGGTAGACCTGCCCTTTGAACTAATAGAATTATAATCAGTGTTTTCTTTCCAACAAACGCCTTAACACATCGAAATATAATGTGATGTAGAGAACTATACACATAACCCAGATTACGATACAATTTATCCAGATGGTTTCCAGGTGCATACCCAGGAATGACTTTGCGTAACAATAAAATGGTGCGCAAAGCAGGCCTTTGGATTCCATAAACACCGGCTCAAATTTTCTGACCACCTGGTTATTCGCTACAATCAATTGATTTTTGCAACTCCTGTTGATGACAATATCTTCCAGGTTTTCATTGTGGTATGCCTTTTTAAAGGCACTGAAATTCTGCTCACCTCCAATACTTTGAAATATGATTGATTTGGCTTTTTCCTTCCGTTCCTGTTGCACCAATAATACACCATCGAAATATTTGTGCGTATTCTCCAGGTTTTGCCGGCAGGCTGATATAAACTGATCTTTATTTTTTGCCGGATCCAGCGCCGAAATGTCTGTGATTACAATTGCTGGATAATCTTCTTTTAGATCTCTGAATTCGTCGTTGATGAAGGATGCATGTTGCTTCAACGAATCCAATGGTGGACTGGGCCTGGCTGCCAAAGCATTCAAACAACCAATCTCCTCCTCTATTTTATTTGCCCACTGGTAAGATCGGTACGAGGCATTACTCTTTTGCTTGTCAATGTAAAAGAACGCTTCCTCATAGGGATTGTTCTTGAACTGATCGGTGGCAAGAGCCTCATATGCCCAGCGCGAGGCCATGACATTGCCTATTAACGGAACCCGTGTATCATTGCTTACTATAGGGCTCAACTCTTCAAATCTTACCATAACCCCACTCAGCATGATTTGCGGGATGATAAGGAATGGAATTAATATATATACTGCCACCCTCGTTTTCATGCCTGAACTGATGTTCAGCCCCAGTAAATTCCCGAAGCACGAAACAGAGAATAACACAAGGAAATAATGGAAAAACAATCCGGGGAAGCCCAAAATAAAATAACCAACCAGATGAAACAGCAGAGCCTGAATGCCTGAAACAATAAACAGGTACGAAACCTTGGAGAACAAATAACTGTTTCGACTTAATTGTAGGAAGGATTCCCGCTTCAGTATTTTTTTATCTTGTATGATTTCCTCGGCACTAGACATCAAACCAAGGAACAGTGCGACAATTGTACAGATGAACATGTACACCGGGATATTTGGATTCGTGCCAAACTGGTAACTTTTACCTGCGTCATGAGACCGCAGCGCGATCGACAGTATCAAGGCAAGTAAGGGACCTTCAAATAAAGTTATGGCCAGGTATTGTGTATTATTCAGTTTTGAAAAGAGGTTCCTCTTAAAATAAACTAGGTACTGAACGAAAGGAGCTGATATTTTGGGAATGTTGTCAACAGTGTTTTTACCTGTTTCAACTTCCTTATCGTCTGCGCTATTTACAAAATTATCATTATATAATTTAAACCATTCCTCCTGACCAATTTTCCGGTCACCGGTCGCACGACCAAATTCATCAACTGTTCTTGATTCCAGTATTCTGAAAATCTCTTCCGGGTTAATGTTACCGCACTCAGCACACTCACTGCTCTCAAAATCAACGTAATGCATCTGTTGTTTGAAGTAGCGCACTGAGTCGATCGGGTTACCAAAATAGACTGGGTATCCGCCTGTATCTAATATGAGCAACTGATCAAACAACTTGAATATTTCAGAGGACGGCTGGTGAATAACGACAAATATCAACTTACCCGAAAGTGTCAACTGCTTAAGCAGGTCCATCACATTTTCCGCGTCGTTAGAAGACAAACCAGAAGTGGGCTCATCTACAAACAATATCTCCGGCTCCCTTATGAGTTCCAGCGCAATATTCAAACGTTTGCGTTGTCCTCCACTAATGAACTTATTCATAGGATCACCAACAAGCAGATCCCTGATCTCGAACAACATCAGTGAATGCAGGCAGTGATTAACCTTTTCAGTTATCTCTTCGTCGGTAAGGTTGCCAAAATATAATTTGGAACTATAGAACAAATTCTGGAATACACTCAATTCTTCAATCAGCAAGTCATCCTGGGGAATATTACCTATAAGGCCGGTAAGCTGGCTCTTATTTTGATAAAGCTCAATTCCATTGATACAAATGCTTCCTTTCGAGGGTTTTGAGGTTCCGTTTAGCAGGTTCAGCAATGTCGTCTTGCCTGCTCCACTATTTCCCATGATACCCACCAGGTTTTTAGACGTAGTGGAAAAAGTGAGCGGATGAAGTGCAACCTTATTATTCCTGAAATGGTATTCCAGTTTATCGACTGAAAACACCACCCCATCGGTGACATTATAACCAAGGAAATTATGAATAATATCGTTGTAATAAACAGGATTCAGCTTTGAACCGCGAATCACTGAACCGACCTCAAATACATGAACTGAATTTGGGATAACCGCCCTTCCGTCACAAAATATCTGATCTGCCCCACTGTAACTGAAAACGAATAACTGAGGGTTGTGAAACATCAGGATAACGATCTTACCTGAAATGTTTTCACGCTGTATATGCCGATAGAAGCCAGAATGCTCGGTGGAACGATTGATAACCAGGAAATTAGGCCCTTGCACCTCACTAATTTCCATGGATCCTTTTACCAAAAGCTGGCAATTTTCACGGTCAGATTCGCTGATCGTAAAAGTTTCAGCAACGGTGTTAAGAAACTCCTGGTGCTGATCAGTAATGTTATCGATTGCGGTATTTACAAATTCAAAAAGCCTGATGAGCACAATT
Organism: Flavipsychrobacter stenotrophus; assembly: GCA_947379685.1. GTDB lineage: Bacteria > Bacteroidota > Bacteroidia > Chitinophagales > Chitinophagaceae > Flavipsychrobacter > Flavipsychrobacter stenotropha_B. The sequence goes on from CANCOG010000082.1 coordinate 11,257, forward strand.
ATCTTTTGCTTTTGCTCCAGCTCTTTGTTGATCTCAGTACATATCCTTAATACCTTAACTGAGTTTACAGAAGTCCTCTTCCTTGTTTTGCCCTCTTCGGTTTTTCCCTTTAGCTTATCGAGGAACTCGTCATATACAACAAGGTATTGATTGACAAAGTGACTGCTTATCTGGCGCCTTAAAAACCGTTCTACGATTTCCCTACCCCCAATACCTACTTCATCGGTATTGGCGATAATAGCAAATAATTGCATTAATGCCTTTAATATCCTGTCACTCATGGTTGTGCGGAACTAATAGTAATGCAATTAGCTATAACTTATGGCTATTGACTATTCAGATATTCAAACTTATTTTAAGAATTGGCTATTATATCAACTTATTCCGGAGCGTATTGATGAGCTTGACAGCTTTATCAATATTATCAGGAGTAAGGTCTGCAGCAGATTTGATCACTTCGTCGTAAGACTTGCGGTAATCCTTCATGGCTGCAAGCAATGCCTGGGAGTCCTTATCAGTGTATTTCTCAAAAAGATTGATAAGATGATACAAGGCCAGGTTTTCATTAAAAACCTTAACGAAGAACTTATCATTATCAGGAGTCCTCTTGATGTCCTTCAGCAAATTAAGACTCAGGTAATTAACTTCAATTATGGAACCAGCAATTACGTGACTGGCAACCAGATACTTATCATTCTTATTGAGGAAAGCGTCAGTTGCGGTGAACACATTATCTACTATAGCAACTACTGAATCGTGATTGTTGGAGTTTGCTTTAAAACGCTCAGCATAAACATCAAAAACGGAGGCTAAGTTAAGGTCCTGTGCCAGCTTCTGGATAGTACTGTAGTAAGAAAGCATTTCCTGGTTCTGACCATAGAAGTTTATATATGCCAGATCAACACCATACACACCAAAATTGGTTTCTTTCTTGTAAGCAGTTACATATTTTTCTGCGTTGCCGGTTGGGTTTAGCAATTCTTTTTTGAACGCAGCTTTATAATTATAAAGGTCATTAACTACATCGAAAGGAGAAGGGAGGTTTGCTTCAAGAGTAGCAAACTTGAAATCTATATCCTTCTTTTTCTGGGAAGTAAGGGAATCAATGCGTTTAGCATCTGAAAGTGCGGTATCAGCAACACCAGTTGCTTTTTCACCACCACTATTATTGCAGGAAGAAACAACACTGCATGCAAGTGTTACACATACTATAGAAGCTAATGCCGGATTTACTTTTATCATGAAACAGACGTTTCAGCAAATATATACACCCTAAGCGAAAAAAACAATTAGGGCTGAATTTTAGTGGGCGGCTACCAATATCTTGTATCGAAAAATGAAACGAAAAATACCGAATATATGCTAAAATGCATTTTGCCCTCTCAAAATAAAACTTTCCTAAAAAACCATTGAATGCAAATAATTACTACATTTACTAGACCGATAACTTGTTATTATGCGTAAAATACTGCTAACGGCTGCATGCCTGGCTTTGTGTGTGTTCGGCTGCTAC